>NZ_JBFUIP010000151.1:0-14179 GCF_056401815.1 Aminobacter sp. P4_D5
CGTCGAGGCCGATATATTCTTCCATGGCTGTTCTCCGTTGATGCTGGGCCCGGCGTCCAGTCGAGAGCCCGTACCTCATCTTATCGGGGAACAGCCACCGTCCAAGAACATGATCGAATCCAGAGCGGCGGTGCTCCCGCGATTACCCCATGTGGATGGCTCCCGCTCCCGGCATCTGGGTGCCAGAATGGGTTTGCTGTCAGGCAACCCGAGCAAAGGAGCCATCCGTCATGCAGATTACCACCGTGGGCCTTGATCTGGCCAAGCGTGTTTTTCAAGTTCATGCCGTTGACGCGTCTGGAGTCGTTGTTGTGCGCAAGGCACTGCGGCGATCGCAAATTCTGCCGTTTTTCGCCAAGTTGCCGTCCTGTCTGATCGGCATGGAGGCGTGCGGGACATCGCATCATTGGGCTCGAGAGCTGACGAAGCTCGGCCATGAGGTTCGCATGATGCCGCCGGCATACGTGAAGCCCTATGTGAAGCGCGGCAAGAACGATGCGGTGGACGCTGAAGCGATTTGCGAAGCCGTGACACGCCCGACCATGCGTTTCGTGGCCATGAAGTCAGCCGAGCAGCAGGCGGCGCTGTCGCTTCACCGCACACGCGACCTCCTGGTCAAGCAGCGCACGCAACAGGTGAACATGATCCGTGGTCTCTTGGCTGAGTTTGGCATCGATATACCCGAAGGTTTGGAGCGTGCGCTTGGGCTGGCGCGCCAGATCGCCGCGAAGGAAGCGACACCAGACGTTCCGCCAATGGCAATGCAGATTCTCGGCCTCCTATGCGGGCAGGTCCTCGACACCCACGTCCGTTTGCAGGCGATCGACCGTTCGATCCTTGCCCTGCAAAGAACTGACGAGATTGCACGGCGTCTATCGACCATTCCCGGTATCGGCCCGGTCGGTGCAACAGCACTGGCGGCATCGGTCACCAATCCGGGACAGTTCCGCTCGGGTCGAGAGTTTGCTGCCTGGCTAGGGCACACACCCTCGCAAAACTCTAGCGGTGGTAAGGACCGGCTCGGCCGCATCACCAAGATGGGTGACCGGTATCTGAGAAAGCTCTTGGTGATTGGCGCGACCTCTCTGATCCGCCGAGCCAGGCATAAGCCCGAGGTGGCGGATCCGCGCCTTCTCGCGTTGCTTGCCCGGAAGCCAGCCCGCGTGGCGAGCGTAGCCATGGCCAACAAAATGGCCCGCGTCGTCTGGGCGGTCATGGCCCGCGGGGAGACCTATCAAGCTCGCCATGCCCCGATCCTTGCAGCGTAAATTGCCAAGATGATGAGACCTTGACGCAAAAAACAGTTCGAGCCGGTCGATCGGCTCCATGAAGTTGTAAGAGCGAAGCGATGTGATGGCGAAACCGGTCAGGCCGGAAACAGGGACAACCCGTCGAATGTCGGAGGCTTCATAGCCTGCAAAGCAGATTGGGACCTTGTTCGCCGACCCCATCAGGGCCAGCAGTCTCCAATGGCTGCATCAACAGGCCGGACAGAAGACTGCACCCGACCAACGCGCCAGAACACCGAAATACCTCTTGCAATGCGGGGGCCATCCACAGAAGACATTCGGATAGACTTCAGAAATGTTGTCATCTGGCCCCAGTGGACTTACAGTTTGCGGCTCGTATGAGGCGCCGTTGGCATTAGTAGTTGTGGTAGGAAAGATTATGCACATTCGGTCGACGATTATCGATGACTACGAGGCGCTTTGCGCCATCGATTCCGTTGCTGAGACGAGCCTGGAGCGCCGTGGTCAAATTCGCAGCTGGCTCGGATCGGCATGCTGTCATGTTGCTGAGACAAATGGCCGGGTAGCCGCTTACGGCGTGCTGACAAAGCACTTCTTTGGCCAGCCTTTTGTCGAGATGGTGATGGTGGGCCGAGAATTCCGTCGTCAGGGATTGGGCGCGTCGATCGTTAAGCATTTCCAATCGATTATCCCTGACCGGAAAATATTCAGCTCCACCAACATGTCCAACAGACCAATGCAGATGCTGTTTGCTAAGTTGGGCTTCAGGCCGAGTGGATACGTCGACAACCTTGATGAAGGTGATCCGGAGATCATTTTCTACCACGCCGCCGCTAGGGGGGAGTAGCACGGACTTCCGTTTTCTACCCCCCCCTTTGAGGACATTCCGTTTCGGGTCCGAAAGCTGACAGGCGGCTTTCGGGATGATACCCTCGATAAGCGGCCGTTGCTTTCACAAACCCGAATTGACGTTTCGCCCGGCTCTCGAAGACCTGGTCAAATGTGTCGCAAAAAGTGCGGTACTTGCACAGGCCCCGGCGCAGGTAGCTTCTCGCCGCCCGGCTCATTCAGGAAGGCCGGCCAGCCGCAGCGCCTCAACATACCTGGCGAAATAATCCGGCCTGATCTGCCCCACCCGGTGTCTAAGGTTGGTGAGGGTCAGTTCGGGATCGAGTTGCAACGACAGCGCGATGTGCTTACTCGCGGCATCCGACCGCCCAGCCATGGCGTTGCTGGCGGCTGCCACACGAAGACCGGTGAGATAATAGGGCTGCGCGCGGGACGCAGCCTCTGCCATTGGCCAGGCAGCGTCACCGCTATTGACGGCTTTTCCGGTATGGAAACAGCAGGATGGGCCAGGTCCGCCGGCATTTTTTGCCGCGGCACCTCGACCAACCCGGACGACGCCAGCGCATTTCTGTGCTCCCGCACTTCGAAGTGCTCTATCAGTGCCCGGGTCGCCTCTTCGGGCTCGACGCCCAACTCACGCTTCAATGCTTCCTTGCAGGTCAGAAACTGGCGGAAGGCTTCATTGGTCTTGTACCGATTGTGAAAGATACGGATCAGTGCCCGGTGGGCCTGTTCGGCGCATGGGTCGAGCCCCACGAGGCGTTCGGCCAGGCTTCCGCAGGCCCGTTCCTCGTGTTCACTTAGTACCGGCAACTGGCTCAGCCGCTCAACCAGATCCAGCGCCCGACGAGCGTAGTTCGCACGAAGCGGCACGAGCCAGTGCTCGATCTAGCCAGGGTACAAAGGGCCGTCCAGTAGCTCGCCGCGGTAGAGGTCCGCCGCTGCCGCAAGGTTGGCGGCGTCATTGCCCTGGATCTTCCGGTCGAAAATCCAGATATCAGCTTCATCGGCATTCGCAGTCAGCCAAATGGTGTCGGCATTGCCTTCTATGCTGACAGCCTCGTCGGCCGAGGCCGGAAACAATCGCCTGAGGTCGACCAGCGCTTGGCGCAGGCTGTTTTGCGCCTGCTGCGCGCCGCTGTCAGCCCAGAGCATCGCGGCCATCTTCTCTCGGCGTACGCCCTTGAGGCCAGCCAGAACCAGAGCAGCGAAGAGCAATGACGTCTTGCGCGTCGCGAAGTGCAGGAATTGTCCGCCTGAAAAAGCAACCCGATGCCACCAAGCAATCGGATACGCACTCGCGCCCCCGTGAAACAACCTCGGCTAGAATATCACTTCCAGCGTCCGATTTAACGACGAATTAGCGCTTCGGCCAGACGTGTTTCCTGCGGTTTCACGGATGGGTGAACACCAGCAAAGCGCACCGGTAGGAAATTGCCCTCGTAAGTTTGAACGAGGGAGAAAGAAAATGGCATACATCAGCCTCAGGACTTTCCAGCCGACGTTGCGCTTCACCGGTTCGCTCGCCCGGCATACCGTGCTTGCCTTTGCAGGGATTCGGTTCCGGCATCAGGCTTTTAGGCAACGGCGGGGACTTGCCGGGCTGTCGATGCTGGAGCTTAAGGATTTTGGCTATCCGGTAGATGAGGCTCCTGCGGATGTAGCGGCACGTAGCCGGAACCTCGAGCAATTCGGAACGTGAAGCCCAACAGCGCATAAGCACGGGTTCGCATCGCTGAGAAACTTTCACATAAATGCCACGGTCCAGCAAAAGCGATGAGCGTTTGGTTGGGTAGTGGGTCGGACCCAGATCGCCCGCTTAGCGCCAGGCAACGTGGGAGCGAACGCGGAGTGGAGTAATGTCGGGAAAGGGGTCGAAATCTGCCGGTCCGCTTTTGAAGCACACTTGGCTGAAGCGGACATTCGGCAACCGGCCCAGAGTAGGCATTATGGTTGCGAATGCCCCGGCTCGCGCCAGCACAGCAACAGCCCGTCGAGAGCATCCGTCGATCCGACGACCAGAAGGGCTTCCAGATCCCGCCCCGCCGCTGGGTCGATGAGTGGACCTTCGGCTCGATGACCCGATTGCGCCGCCTCGTGCACGACTACGAGCAGTGCATCGATGTCTCGCAGGCCATGATCCTTGTCGCAATGGGCGGTAATCTCATCCGCCGATACGCTCATCCGTGATTTTCAAAACGGATACTTAGTATTGCAATTGGATCCAGCCGCCCGATAGCCGTTCCGGCGAAGACGGCCTGGGACACGCAAGTCAATCGTGGTTCACGGCTGCCGGCGATACGGACATGCTAGCGTGGGTGGCGTTGGCATTTATTTGTCTCGCGCTCTATGGGATTTTGACGCTTTATGCCGTGTTCGACCGTTGGGCCGAGCACAGGTCGAAGGCCCCCCTTGCCAAGACACTCCCAACATTGTTGACGATTGCCCTGCTCTACGCGATCTTTCCGCTTGAGCATTGCCACGCTTTTCTTCCGTTAACCGCGGTCCTTCTAGCCCTCATGGCGGACTGGTCGCGCTTCCAGTTGCCGAGTATTCAAGAAGTCGTGCCTGAAGCCACTGCTTAGCCGGCGGCTGTCGCACCGGAACCGGCCAACGACGTTGCCGCCGTTGGCCCCGTCAAAACAGATGGGGCCCGGAATGGATCAGTTCCAGTTCGACCAGGCGAAGCAGCCAGCAAGGATGCTCGACGCCGTCGCGCGCGCATTCGCGGAGGTGATGGCCGAGCAGCACCTGCGTCGTACCGCTGGTCGTTCCCGCCCGCATCGCATCCACGGGCTTCCCGCTCATGCTGCTCCCTTTCACGCCATGTCGACAACCATTAGCGCACGGAACTCGGCGTTGCGCCAAATCGGCGGCGAAAACTACGATTGAAATAGGCTACGTCGCTAAAGCCCACAGCAAAGGCGATCTCGCTGACAAGCATTCGACCGCAACTGCGATCGGATAGCATTTGCAGCGCTCGCTGGAGTCGCAGCTCCAACACCCGCTCGGTAAAGCTGATGCCCGTTTCCATCAGTAAATCATGAACATAGCGCACGGAAACGCCAAGGGTGCCCGCCACGACCTGGGCCGAAATCAGATGATTGGTGAAATCGGCTTCTATCCTGCCCAAGATTGCCGCCAGGCGTGCCGCTCGCAGCCCTCGCAGCCCCGCCAGTTCTGCTGCATTCCCTTTTGCGCCTGTCGACAAGCCTACGAGATCGATTATGGTTTCTGCTGCATGGGCTATCAGGTCGTTCGACACCAGCGCTGGACCAGTTTCGAGAAACCGGCAATAGCGAACCAGAAGCCCCAGCGCCTCGTTGCCAGCGGCAATCGGGTTGGCCAGCAAGTCGTTAATGGTCCTGAACGGGGTGGCCAGCGCCTGATGCGGAATGACGAGGTTCATCCATGCATTGGCGTCACCGCCGGACATGGTGAGCGGCTCCGATGCCGACACCAGGGCCGCCGCGCCTAGCCCGATGGCATACTGCCGCCCGACCTGGGTGCCGCGCAGCTCCGATCGGGTCTTGTTGATCAGCAGCAGATAGCCATCACGACCATCCTTTGCGACATTGTTGGCCTGCCGGCTCGCGTGCTTGATCGTGCCCGCCATCTGGCCAATGACGAGCTGTCCGACCGCCACCGCCTCTATTTCCGCATGGAAGGGGGCGGCATCGGCGACGCGATAGTCGACTGACCAGATCTGATCGTTGTGGATTTCCTGCCAAAGGCTGAACTTGGCCTTCTCGCTGAGGTGGGGCGATAGGTCGTTGGACGAAAACGTAGCCTTTTCCGACATCTTCACTCCATCCCGACAAGATTCAACGGAAACAATATTGCATCCATCTTTTTTGCGCAACTATTCCATGGACTACAGTCGAGTGCTGTTGGCGACAATATTAGTGCTGTCCACGACAAGCGCTATCTACGTTCGGACGATGATCAACACTGTTCAAAATCGATTCGTGCGATACGCGATAATTCTAGTGCGCCGACGACCACGACGGCCGGCGAGCCGGGGCTAGGTTAGCGAGTACTGCGCGCAAATGAGGGCTTTGGTGTTAGACCTGTCGAAGGCGTTGGCGTTAGCTCTTATGGTTGAGATGGGCGGGAGCTGTTGCTGCGTCGGACGATACCGAGGCTCCGCCATTTGATATCTCCAACCTGAACGCTGCGGTTGCCGGCCACCCCGGCGTCAGCTCCCCAGGCCAACGACCATGGGCCTGCAGGCATGACATGGCGCCTGTCCGCCACATACGCGGCCCGGAGTTTTCTGCAGAAGTGCCCGATACCATCGAGATACGATCGATCTGGACCAGGCCTATCAAGCCGAGGGTTCGCCGAGAAGCCCCGCATATCAATCGGGCCTTTTTGCACGTCGTCACGGCACACTACTGATGGGACGCGGGCAGAAACGCTTGTTGCTGATCCTGATGCGATCGAGCGGCCGGAAAGGGAGGGGCGGCGCAGTTCTAAGCCCGCTATTGAGGTGGTCAGCCACTTTAACGACGCCGTGCGCCTTGCTCGATTGCACAAAATACGCAAAAGCCACGGTCACGAAATGCAATCCAGGTATGCCAACAATGCGAGGTAACTATTTCTCGTGTTGAACGCCGCCAAAACAAGCATGCGGCCTTTCACCATGTGCTGGCACCAGTTGTCAGGGCGCGAGTTCCGGTTTTCATCGGAACCCGCATTACTACCCGAGTAACCTCTTGGGGTCATGGAGGTGCGGTTGATCCTGTCAGATCCTCTTGCTCATATTGATGCCAGTGATGCGAAAGCCTCCCCGCTGATAGAGGTGATGCGCTCCCGCATTGTCAGCGGCGACACGCAGCCGGATTGTCTCAAAGCCTGCCGCGGATAGCGCGACTTCCAGAGTGGCAAGAGCGCTCTCTCCGTAACCTTTGCCTTGATACGCCGGCAGGATATGGAAGTCGTTGATGAACACAAAACGCGCGGCCTCGTCTGGGCGATACCAGAAATATCCAACGACGACGTCGCTTCCCAGTGCACTCTCTGTGATGGTCAGCAAAACCTGGCCTGCCGTGTCGGGTCCATCAGGTAGATCATCTGAAATTTCTCGCTTTGCCTGCGCAAGAGCGTCAGTGTCAGACAATCCATAATTGCTGGATATTTCCGCGGCATAGTCAGGGATGAAGTAGCTGAGATAGCCGTAGAACTCATCTGTTCGCATCGATCTCAGTGCTATCATTGCGCTCTCACGGTCTGGCTCAAAAATTGATGACTATCGGCCGATCTCCATCCGCACCAGTCCCCCATGGCCTCTTGGCTTTAGAATTGGGCCTTGATGCCGGTATTTGCGCTCGATTCGGCGCGAGGTGGTTGTTGCCCAAGAAATCGGATTGTCGGCACGCTGGCCGCGATCTCCTGCAGGGGACTGCGGTCTACGTTCTTTCGAGCGCATGTTGGAGAAGCTGCGCCTTACGAAGCAAACCAGATGCTGTCGGAGCGGCATTTTGGCGAACTGCGGATCAGCGAGATTGCCCTGAGATTCGGCTTCAACGACGTGGTGCATTCTAACCACTGCGGCCACCGCCGAATCGGCAACACGCCAAAGCGCGCGCGATAACCATTGGGCCTTCTGACTGGGCTGCGGACGCCTGAAGTTCTTCTGAACACCGCGTGCGCACCTCAAAAGACCCGACGTCAATTCTCGGCCTCCCGGCGATTCGCAAATCAGCGTGAGCAGGTGTGTTATTGAAGCATCCCGAATTGTTGCGGAGAGGACACAGCGCAGATAAATGCGCGCGACTGCCCTCCAGGACAATTCCAGTGCGCTCCAGTGAAAGACGCCCATGCCAAAGAATGCAACCCTAGCAGATGAACTGCAAATCTGTTGTCTTGGGTGGATTAATGACGTCGAAAATTCTGGAAAATACTCGATCGAAACACGAGCGATTTAGACGTTACCACATATCCTCCAGTTCCCTCGCGCTGACCCTGGCGATGGGTTCTGTCGCCATTGGCAGCGTTGTCGCACCTGCGGCAGCGGCAGAAACTGAATGGTCGGGCGCCGTGTCGCAAGACTGGTTTGACGGCAGCAACTGGAACAACGGCGCCCCCCCTACGGCGGCCGTCGATGCCGTCATCAATACGACGGCGCCCAATCCGGCAACGATCAATGCCAACGCGGTAGCAGCTGGCGTGTATATCGGGACGACGGTCGGCGCGCCCGGCGCGCTGGCGATCTCCGGTGGTGGCACATTGAGTAGCACCAACGCCATCGTCGGAAACGGGCTTGCCTCGGGGGTAACAATCGATGGGACGGGCTCGGCCTGGACCAACAGTACAACTCTGACCGTGGGCAGTTCCGGCATCGGCACGCTGATGATTTCCAATGGTGGCGTCGCCACCAACACTACCGGAACCCTTGGGAACGGTATCGGCTCAACCGGTTCCGCCACGGTCATCAACTTCAATTCGGCCTGGAACAACAGCTCCGACTTCTATGTCGGCAACTACGGCGAGGGGGTATTGCTGATTGCGAACGGCGGCGCGGTCAGCAATGACAGCGGCTACGTGGGCAAGGAGGCAGGTTCCAAAGGCATGGTTGCCGTGGATGGCGCCTTTTCGACCTGGACCAGCAGCAAAGACCTGGTCGTCGGCCTGAACGGCGCTGGTACGTTGACAGTTTCCAACGGCGGCACGGTCAGCAGCACCAATGGCACCATAGGCGGTAGCTCGGACGGAACGGGCACGGTGACGGTCACCGGCGCGGGTTCGACCTGGACCAACAGTACAAGCCTCGCTGTCGGCGACGCTGGTGTTGGAACGGTGAACATCCTGAACGGCGGAGCCGTCAGCAGTAACAACGGCTATGTAGGCGCGCAGGCGGGCTCCACCGGCACGGCAACCGTCACCGGCGTTGGCTCGACCTGGACCAACAGCGCAGATCTCACCGTCGGTCTTGGGGGCACAGGCGCGTTGGCCATTTCGAACGGCGGTGTGGTCAGCAACAGCAACGGAATTGTCGGCCGCGCCTCGGGCTCGACCGGCTCTGTGACGGTCACTGGCGTAGGGTCGAGCTGGACCAACAGCTTGGAGCTTCAAGTGGGTGGCGAAGGCACCGGCGCGTTGACCATTTCAAACGGTGGTGTGGTCAGCAGCAATTTCGGTTATGTCGGCCTCGATGCGGGCTCGACCGGCTCGGTGACGGTCACTGGCGTGGGCTCGACCTGGACAAGCGGCATGGCTCTCAATGTCGGCTATGACGGCACCGGCGCGCTGACGATTGCCGCGGGTGGAACGGTCACGGCGGATTCCGGCAAACTTGGCCTCTTTGCCGGGGGCACGGGTACGGTGATTGTCGACGGCGCCGGATCGACCCTCACCTATGCCAACGACTTCGTCCTTGGCTTCAGTGGCGGCACCGGTGTCCTGACGATTCAGAATGGCGGCAAGGTTGCCAACCAGGACGGCACGCTGGGCTCCCAGCCCGGCTCGATCGGCACGGCGCATGTCGCCGGGGCGGGGTCGACCTGGACCAATACCGGGAACCTCGTCGTCGGCCATCACGCCACTGGAACGCTCGTCATATCGAGTGGTGGCGTGGTGACCAGCGCCTCTGGCCAGGTGGGCCGGTTCGACGACGCTATTGGTACGGCGACCGTCGACGGCGCCGGCTCGACCTGGACGAACAGCGGTGACCTCACTGTCGGCGGCGGCGGCCCCGGCACGCTGACGATCGCCAATGACGGCGTGGTTTCGGTGGGAGGAGCGTTCGTCCTGGCCGGCGATGCGGGCTCCATCGGCACGCTCAACATCGGCTCGGCGGCCGGTTCTCCTGCCACCGGCGCGGGCACGCTGAACGCGGCTTCGGTCCAGTTCGGCAGCGGCACCGGCGCGATCAACTTCAACCACACAGCGACGAACTATGTCTTCGCCCCGGTCATCAACGGGCTCGGCACGATCAACCAGATCGCGGGCAACACGAACCTGACGGCGGATTCCAGCGGCTTCATCGGCGCGACCCATGTCAGCGGCGGCCGGCTGGCGGTGAACGGCTCGTTGGCCAACTCGGTGGCGACGGTCTCGGGCGGCGGCATGCTCGGCGGCAACGGCACCGTCGGCGGCATTCTTGCTCAGGCTGGCGGCATCGTCGCGCCGGGCAACTCGATCGGCACCTTGAATGTCGCCGGCAATGTCGCCTTCGCGGCGGGCTCGGCCTATCAGGTCGAGGTCAACGCGGCTGGACAATCGGACAAGATCGTCGCGAGCGGCACGGCGACGCTCAATGGCGGCGCGGTTGTTGTGCAAAACGCCAGCGGTTCTCATGTGCTGGGCAGCCACTACACCATCCTGACCGCGGCCGGCGGCGTCACCGGCGCCTTTGCCGGCGCCAGCGCAACGAGTGCGACCCCCTTCCTGTCCTTCGGGCTGACCTACGATCCCAGCAACGTCTATCTTGATGTCAGCCGCAGCAACGTCAGCTTCGCGTCAGTGGGGGGGACGCCGAACCAGATCGCCACGGGCGGCGGCGTCGATAGTCTCGGCATCGACGGCCCGTTGGTCGACGTGCTCGTGCAACTCGACCTCCCGCAGGCCCGTGCGGCCTTCGACCAGCTCTCCGGCGAGGTGCATGCGTCGGCCAAGGGCGTGATGATCGAGGATAGCCGGTTCCTGCGCGACGCGGTCAACAACCGCCTTCGCGCCGCCTTCGAGGGCGTTGCCTCGCCTTCGATGCCAGTAATTGCCTACGGGCCGGACGGGCCGGAACTGGCGGCGGACCCCGGCGCGCCCGCGGCGTGGGGCCAGGCCTTTGGGTCGTGGGGAACGATGGACGGTGACGGCAATGCCGCCACGATCAAGCGCGGGGTCGGCGGCTTCTTCACCGGCGGGGACGCACTCATTGCCGAGACCTGGCGCGTCGGTCTGGTCGGCGGCTACAGCCGCTCGACCTTCGATGTGGACGAGCGCGACGCGTCCGGCTCGAGCGACAACTATCATGTCGGCCTCTATGGCGGCACACAGCTCGGCAATCTCGCCTTGCGCTCCGGCCTCGCTTACTCATGGCACGATATCGCCATGAGCCGCTCCGTCGCTTTCTCCAGCTTTAACGACCTGTTGAAAGGCGACTACCGCGCAGGCACCACGCAGGCCTTCGGCGAGTTAGGCTATCGCATCAATGCCTGGCAGGCCTCGTTCGAGCCCTTCGCCAATCTCGCTTATGCCAGCCTCGCGACGCGCGGGTTCACAGAGACGGGCGGCGCGGCGGCCCTGACCACCCGGAGCAGTACTGACGGCGTCACCTTCACCACGCTGGGCCTGCGCGCCGCGACGGGCTTCACGGTTGGCAACGGCATGAACATGACGGCGCGCGGCATGCTCGGCTGGCAGCACGCCTTCGGCGACACAACCCCGGTGTCGACCATGGCCTTCTCCGGTGGCTCGCCCTTCAGCATCGGCGGCGTGCCGATCGCCAGGGACGCCGCCGTGGTCGATGTGGGTCTCGATCTCAACCTCACCCCCAACGCCACGCTCGGTCTCGCCTATGGCGGTCAGTTCGGCAACGGCGCCACCGACCAGATGGTGCGCGGCAATTTCAACGTCAAGTTCTGAGGCGGTCATGGATCAAGAGGTCATCATTCAAGTGCAGCAGAGTTTCAAACAGGTCGTGCCGATCGCCGACAAGGTCGGGCGGATATTCTACGCCCGGCTCTTCGAGACGCATCCTGAGGTGCGCCCCATGTTCGCGGAGGACATCCAACCTCAGGCTAAAAAGCTCGTGCAGATGCTGGCCTTGATCGTCAACAGCCTCCACAAGCTCGACACGATCTTGCCGGTGGTCGACGATCTCGCCCGCCGTCACAAGAGCTATGGAGTGGTCGATGCCCATTATCCCGTCGTGGGCGACACCTTGATCTGGACGCTGGAACAGGGATTAGGGGACGCTTTCACCCCACAAGTGAAGCGCGCGTGGGCTACGGCTTTCGATACCCTCTCCAGCGTGATGATCACGGCCGCCAAAGAACCTGTCGCTGCGCGATAATCTCCTTGGTCGCTGTATGGCACGGCAAGGGATGGCTCGCAGGCCGCGCGGCAAAACTGGCGGGGTTTCATGGACCTCCATGCTCAGCGCAACAACAAGGCCGCACAATGCGACTACATTCGAATTTCATAGGAGCTGCATTGGCGATAGCAACCATGGGCGTCGGCCTGGCCTTTTACGCAGTTCCTGGCGATGCGGCTGCGCCGGTTGGCGCGCAGCTCGCCAAAGGTATCCAGAAAGAGGCTCGCCGGCCGCGATCGCTAGAACTGGCGCAAGCAACGCTGCCCGCTTCGACGCTTCCAGGCGGAGCCTCTTCCTTGAACGAGACCTATCGGGATTGGCAGCTCGCCTGCGTGCAGCAGACCACAACCAAGCGCTGTGCGTTCTCGCAGAGCCAAGCCCAGCAAAATGGCCAACGGGTTTTGGCGATCGAACTCAGTGCGCCGACCGGAAACACTGTGACAGGCATAATCATCCTGCCCTTTGGCCTTGCCTTGGACAAAGGCATCACGCTGCAGATAGACGACCAGCCCGCCGGACAGGCTCTCCAGTTCCGGACGTGTTTGCAGGCCGGCTGCGTCGTGCCCCTGAGTTTCGATGCCCCGACCCTCACGACCCTGCGGGCCGGCGTTGCGCTCAAAGTCAAAGCCATCAGCGATGGCGGCCAAGCGACCCCGTTTTCCATCTCGCTTCAGGGCTTTGACGCGGCTCTCGACAGGGTTGCGGCACTCGCCAAGTAAGGCCGGACGCGCGCCGCTGCAGCATGGGTTAAGACAGACAGGCGCGATTTTTACGCACCAAGGCACGCTTGCAGAGATGGCACACGAACAATCGATGTGCATTATTCCTTCGGCAATCGCCGACGCCGCAACAGTCCGCGCTACCGCCTGCACGATGAACAGAAGATACTCGAGGTGAAAGCGGACGTTTCGATCTCCGGATTAAACGCGTGTCTCACAAGACGGCGCACGAATGTCGGCATCCCGTACATCGTCTCCTTGGTATGTTGTCCGGCCCATCGTTAGGTCCCGAAAGGGCGCGTCTGTGTTAGGCGAGTTCCTTCGGTGCCTCCAGGGCAGTCAGGTGCTCGGTCAAGGCAGTCGGCATGGCCGCGCCTCTAAAGCCGCGCCGCGGTCTCTTTTTCCAACTGCTTGATCGCATCGGAACCTGCAACAAAAGCCTTTTTGTCCGCATCCCATTTGTAGATCACGGTGACGGCGCGCGAAAAGGTCGGACCGGTTTGCACCTCGTCGCAGGCATCGTCGACCAGTTCCCGAGCATCAGTGACCGTCACCTTAATATCGCCGTAGGAACCGGGCGTTGCTGGCTGGCCTTCGACCGACAGGTCTTGCCACTGCTCGAGCCCGCACCCCCTTACGCCGTGGAGGAAGAAGGTGTCGATAAGTTCGAACTTGCCACCACGCATGTATATCAATGCGTCTATCGTATGGTTTTCGTTGGAATTGAAATGCTGGCTGGAAGTGACCATTGCCTGGCTCCCCTTGCCGATGCTGACCACGGCGGAAACATCGAAATCGGTAAGGCGCCCCATTCCGACATCGACGGCGTCGAGCAACACAGGTGGATTGGTATCTCTGAAGGCGGCCAGCAAAGCGGGCGCCTCTGCGAAGTCCTCCGGTCTGCCGATGTCAGCCATCAAAAGAATGATCGGCTTGCCCTCAGCCTGATAGGGTTGAGCCCGGATTAAGTCGATCGTGATCGTCTCGGGCATGTCCCAGTTATATTCTGGGCCGCGTATATGGCGGAGGGGCGCCATGTCCTGTCCGCTGACTAGGGTCTCATTGGCAACCAGATCTGGCACCAGTTGCACCAGTAGATCGAAATAAGTGACGCCGGGTTGGTTGGGCACAGCCGTGTTCACATCGGAAACTTCAAATGGTGGCGCCGCGGGCTCCATCGAAACGGCTACAACAGGGCAAATCCCCAGCACCAAAGCCAATGTCAGCACCTTCGACACGTTCAACAATAGCGTCCCCCCATTTGCGCGCAGGTATTTCCGCAATCGCTAGTTTAGCCATGCTTACGAACCCGTCTTGGCCGTGGT
>NZ_JBFUIP010000152.1:0-13921 GCF_056401815.1 Aminobacter sp. P4_D5
CCACATGGGGTAATCGCGGGAGCACCGCCGCTCTGGATTCGATCATGTTCTTGGACGGTGGCTGTTCCCCGATAAGATGAGGTACGGGCTCTCGACTGGACGCCGGGCCCAGCATCAACGGAGAACAGCCATGGAAGAATATATCGGCCTCGACGTGTCAATGAAAGAGACGGCAATTGCGATCCGTCGAGATGGGGTACGTGTTTGGCGTGGAAAGTGCGCCTCGGACCCTCAGATTATTGCCGAACTTGTCCGTAGGCAGGCACCCACCGCGAAACGCGTAGTGTTTGAAACCGGCCCCCTCTCGGTATGGTTCTATCATGCGCTTCGAGCTGAGGGGCTGCCGGTCATTTGCATTGATGCGCGACATGCCAAGGCGGCGCTGGATATGGCGACGAACAAAACGGACGCGAATGACGCCGACGGGTTGGCACGGCTGGCGGAAGTAGGATTCTTTCGAGAGGTGCGCGTGAAGAGGTTCGATAGCATGCTAGCCCGCACACTTGTCGCGGCGCGCACCCGGTTAGTCCACATGACGACCGAACTTTCCAATCAGATCCGCGGAATCATGAAAACGTTCGGCTTGGTTGTTCCAGCAGGGAAAGGAAGCATATTCGAGAAGAACGTTCGAAATCTTCTTTCCGGCCATGATGGTCTCGCTCATATCGTGCTACCGCTGCTCGATGCTTGGAAAGGTCTCCGCGCTCGTGCCGCGGAACTCGGTCGCCAGCTGGTCGCTGATGCCCGCCAGAGCCAGGCTTGCCGCATCCTGATGTCTGTCCCCGGCGTGGGAGCAATCACGGCAACTTCTTTCGCAACTGCCATTGAAGAGCCGGGGAACTTTAGGAAGTCTCGATCCGTCGGTGCGTGGATCGGCCTCACTACGCGTCGCTACCAGTCCGGTGAAGTCGATTACGACGGCCGTATATCCCGACGCGGCGACCGCCATCTGCGTGGGCTTCTCTACGAAGCAGCGTCGGTCATTCTCACGCGCAGCTCCGTGCAGAGTTCCTTGCGAACATGGGGGCTTCAGCTCCGGGAGAGGATCGGCTTCAAAAGAGCTGCCGTGGCTGTTGCGCGAAAGCTGGCTGTCATCATGCACACCATGCTCAAAACCGGAGAGTTCTTCAATCCGACTGCGGGAATGACGGCATAGTATAGAATGGCGCTCATTAACTGAGCGCTTGAAGCGTCCCTGCCGGGACGTGAGCCGAGCCATTCCGTTGATGGGGTTGCATCGCTGTCTCAGCTGAATGCGTCGTCCACATTGAAGGCTCGTGCCGCGAAGCTCCATCATGCGGCGACCGATGTCGACCGCGAAGACAACCATGCACCGGCAGTGCTGCTTCGACAAAACTTACTATTGACGCCCCAGTTGCGATTAGACAACCCTATCTATTGAGCGGAATGGGGGACGACACAAAGGAGAAAGCCATGCTTGGTGAAACCAACGCCGTTGCCAATCTCGCAGTCACGGATGTCGCCCGCGCCAAGACCTTTTACGAGCGCACGCTTGGCCTGCGGGAAATCGACCACATGGGCGAGGACGTGTCGGTACTGAAGAGCGGCGACACGGTGATCAACGTCTATCGCTCGGACTATGCCGGCACCAACAAAGCCACAGCAGTAACCTGGGCGGTCGGCGACAAGATCGACAGCATGGTCAGGGAACTCAAGACAAAGGGCGTCACCTTCGAGCATTACGACCTGCCCGAGACCGCCCTCCAAGGCGACATCCATGTCTTCGGCGATATAAAGGTCGCCTGGTTCAAGGATCCCGACGGCAACATCCTCAACCTCGTGAACAAATGATTTTCGCGCGGTAGTCCCTTGTGAAGACTGGCTTATCGGGCCAGCGCCGGATAGCCTTCCGGCATGATCGATAAGCTGGAATTCTTCATCGCCCTCGCAAGGGAGCAACATTTCGGACGCGCCGCCGAGCAATGCGGCGTCACGCAGCCGACGCTGTCTGCCGGCATCAAGCAGCTCGAGGACACTTTGGGCGTGATGCTGGTGCAGCGCGGCTCGCGCTTCCAGGGCCTGACGCCAGAGGGCCGACAAGTGCTGGATTGGGCGCGGCKGATCGTTGGCGATACGCGCGCCATGCGCGACGAGATGCGTGCTGCCCGCCACGGCCTGTCCGGGCGCATCCGCATCGCTGCCGTGCCGACCGCGCTTGCCATGGTGCCCAAGCTGACCACGCCGATGCGCGAAAAGCATCCGGGCGTCACCTTTTCGATCCTGTCGCGGACCTCGATCGAGATCCTGTCGCTGCTCGGCAATTTCGAGATCGACGCCGGCATCACCTATCTCGACAACGAACCGCTGGGGCGCGTCACCTCCGTGCCGCTCTATGCCGAACGCTACCAACTGATCACGGCAGCGGGTAACGAATACTCCGACCGCGACAAGGTAACGTGGGAGGAGGTGAGCACGCTGCCGCTGTGCCTGCTCACACCTGATATGCAGAACCGGCGCATCATCGACCAGCATCTCGCCGAAGCGGGCGTGCAGGTGCGCCCGACGCTCGAATCGAATTCGATGATCGTTTTGTTTTCCCACATCCGGACCGGAAAATGGTCGTCGATCATGCCGCTGAACCTCGCCGAGACCTTTGGTTTTGCCGAGCCGATTCGGGCAATCCCCATCGTCGAGCCCGATGCAAGCCATAGCGTCGGGCTGGTGGCGGCACCGCGCGAGCCACATACGCCACTGGTCAAGGCGTTGCTGGAGGAGGCGATGACGCTGGCCGGCAACTTCCGCAGAAAGGCCTGAGCTACAACAACCCTCCATCGTCCACTCGATAGAAAATTTTTATCATGTGACGAAACAGCTTTATTGATTCCGGGCCCTGATATCGGGTTCAATAGACGGAATGCGCCTAAGTCGGCGCCAGTGTCAGGGAGGGCGCTGCATGGTTCTGCAGCCTGCAAGTACCGAGATCGCGGCGCGTACCGCTGCGGTGATCAGCGAATTGAAGAGCCTCGAGGGTCCGCTGATCCCGATACTTCATGGTGTCCAGGAGGAATTCGGCTACGTTCCGCAGGAAACCCTGCCGATCATCGCCGAAGCGCTGAACCTGTCGCGCGCCGAAGTGCACGGCGTTTTCACCTTCTACCACGACTTCCGCCATCACCCGGCCGGGCGCCATGTGCTCAAGGTCTGCCAGGCCGAAGCCTGCCAATCGATGGGCAGCGACGCAATTGCCGCCCAGATCAAGCAGAAGTTCGGTATCGGCTTCCACGAGACCAGCAAGGACGGCGCCGTCACGCTCGAGCCGATCTATTGTCTGGGCCTGTGCGCCTGCGCCCCAGCCGTCATGCTCGACGGTGAAGTGATCGGCCGATTGGACGCAGACAAGATCGACGAAATCGCCGAGGAGGTACGCTCATGAGCGTGACGATCTACGTTCCCGGCGATTCCGGCGCGCTTTCGCTCGGTGCTGAAAAGGTCGCCAAAGCGGTTGCCAAAGAAGCTGCTGAGCGCGGCGTCGATACCAAGATCGTGCGCAACGGATCGCGCGGCCTCTACTGGCTCGAGCCTATGGTCGAGGTCGTCACCGAGGCCGGGCGCGTTGCCTATGGTCCGGTCGCGGCCAAGGATGTGGCGTCGCTGTTCGATGCAGGCTTCGTCACCGGTGGCGAGCACAGGCTTTCGCTCGGCGACCCGGAAAAGCTGCCATTCGTCGCCAAGCAGACGCGCCTGACATTTGCGCGTTGCGGCATCACCGATCCGATTTCGCTGGAAGATTACGAAGCCCATGGCGGCCTCGTTGGCCTGCGCAATGCGGTGGCCATGGCACCCGCCGACATCGTCAAGCAGGTGACCGAATCCGGCCTGCGCGGACGCGGCGGTGCGGGCTTCCCGACCGGCATCAAGTGGAAGACGGTTCTCGATACGCCGGGCGAACAGAAATACATCGTCTGCAACGCCGACGAAGGCGACTCGGCGACCTTCGCCGACCGCATGATCATGGAAGGCGATCCCTTCGTGCTGATCGAGGGCATGGCGATTGCTGGCCTCGCGACCCATGCCACCAAGGGCTACGTCTATATCCGCTCGGAATATCCGCACGCGATCGCGGTGATGGAAAAGGCCGTGAAGGTGGCGCGGCGCGCAGGCGTTTTGGGCAAGAGCGTTCTCGGATCCTCCCAAGGCTTCGACATCGAGATCCGCTCGGGCGCTGGCGCCTATGTCTGCGGCGAGGAAACCTCGCTGCTCAACAGCCTTGAAGGCAAGCGCGGCGTGGTTCGCGCCAAGCCGCCGCTGCCGGCGATCCAGGGCCTGTTTGGCAAGCCGACCGTCATCAACAACGTCATCTCGCTCGCTTCCGTGCCGATCGTGATGGATAAGGGCGCGCAGTACTACAAGGATTTCGGCATGGGCCGCTCGCGCGGCACGATCCCGATCCAGATCGCCGGCAACGTCAAGCATGGCGGCCTGTTCGAAGTGGCCTTCGGCCTGACGCTCGGCGAAATCGTCGACGAGATCGGCGGCGGCACCGCCACCGGCCGTCCGGTCAAGGCGGTGCAGGTGGGTGGTCCGCTGGGTGCCTATTTCCCGCGCGCTCTGTTCGACACGCCGTTCGACTACGAGGCGTTCGCTGCCAAGGACGGTTTGATCGGCCATGCCGGCATCACCGTCTTCGACGACAGCGCCGACATGCTGAAGCAGGCGCGCTTCGCTATGGAATTCTGCGCCATCGAAAGCTGCGGCAAGTGCACGCCCTGCCGCATCGGCTCGACGCGCGGTGTGGAAACGCTCGACAAGCTCAAGCAGAACATCGAGCCCGAAAAGCAGCTCGCGCTGGTGACCGACCTCTGCAACACGATGAAGTTTGGTTCGCTGTGCGCGCTTGGCGGATTCACACCCTATCCGGTGATGAGCGCCATCAACCATTTCCCCGAAGATTTCCGACCGGCAGCGGTCGCTCAGGCAGCGGAATAGGAGACGGCATCATGGGTCTCATTCAAGAAATCGATTTCGGCACCCCTGCCTCCACATCCGAAAAGCAGGTCACGCTGACCGTCGACGGGTTTTCGGTCACGGTTCCGGAAGGCACCTCGATCATGCGCGCTTCGATGGAAGCGGGCATCGCCATTCCAAAACTCTGCGCCACCGACATGGTCGACGCATTCGGTTCCTGCCGGCTCTGCCTGGTGGAGATCGAGGGCCGCAACGGCACACCGTCCTCCTGCACGACGCCCGTCATGCCGGGCATGGTCGTGCGTACCCAGACCGGTCGCCTCAAGGACATCCGCAAGGGCGTGATGGAGCTTTACATCTCCGACCATCCGCTCGACTGCTTGACCTGCGCTGCCAATGGCGACTGCGAGTTGCAGGACATGGCTGGCGCTGTCGGCCTGCGCGACGTGCGCTACGGCTATGAAGGCGACAACCACGTTCGCGCCAAGAACGACGGCGTCGAAAACTTCAAGTGGATGGCCAAGGACGAGTCCAACCCATATTTCACCTACGACCCCTCCAAGTGCATCGTCTGCTCGCGCTGCGTGCGGGCTTGCGAAGAGGTGCAGGGAACGTTTGCGCTCACGATCGAAGGCCGTGGCTTCGGCTCACGCGTATCGCCCGGCGCGCATGAACTGTTCCTCGACAGCGAGTGCGTTTCCTGTGGCGCCTGCGTGCAGGCCTGCCCGACGGCGACGCTGACGGAAAAGTCGGTCATCCAGATCGGCCAGCCCGAGCATTCGGTCGTCACCACCTGCGCCTATTGCGGCGTCGGCTGCTCGTTCAAGGCCGAAATGCGCGGCGACGAACTGGTGCGCATGGTGCCGTGGAAAGACGGCAAGGCCAATCGCGGCCACTCCTGCGTCAAGGGCCGCTTCGCCTATGGCTACGCCACCCACAAGGAGCGCATCCTCAACCCGATGATCCGCGAGAACATCGCCGATCCGTGGCGCGAAGTTTCGTGGGAAGAAGCGCTTGAATACACGGCCAAGGAATTCCGCCGCATCCAGTATCAGTATGGTCGCGGTGCCGTCGGCGGCATCACCTCTTCGCGCTGCACGAATGAGGAAACCTTCCTCGTTCAGAAGCTTATCCGCCAGGGTTTTGGCAACAACAACGTCGACACCTGCGCTCGTGTCTGCCATTCGCCGACCGGCTATGGCCTCGGCCAGACCTACGGCACATCGGCCGGCACGCAGGATTTCGACTCGGTCGAGCACACCGACGTCGCGCTGATCATCGGCGCCAACCCCGCTTCGGCTCACCCGGTGTTCGCATCGCGGCTGAAGAAGCGGCTGCGCGCCGGTGCCAAGCTGATCGTCATCGACCCGCGCCGCACCGAGATGGTGAAGTCGGCCCATATCGAGGCTGCGCATCATCTGGCGCTCAAGCCGGGCACCAACGTCGCCATCGTCACCGCGATGGCGCATGTGATCGTCACCGAAGGCCTGTTCGACGAAAAATTCATCCGCGAGCGCTGCGACTGGTCGGAATTCCAGGACTATGCCGAGTTCGTCTCGGACGCGCAGTACAGCCCCGAAGCAGCGGAAAAGCTGTCCGGTGTTCCGGCGGAAACCATCCGCGGCGCGGCCCGCCTCTATGCCACCGGCGGCAATGCCGCGATCTATTACGGCCTCGGCGTGACCGAGCACAGCCAGGGCTCGACCACGGTCATCGGCATCGCCAACCTCGCCATGCTGACCGGCAACATCGGCCGCAAGGGCGTCGGCGTGAACCCGCTGCGTGGCCAGAACAACGTGCAGGGCGCCTGCGACATGGGCTCGTTCCCGCACGAGCTGCCGGGTTACCGGCACATTTCGGGCGATGCCGTGCGCGAAATCTATGACAGCCTCTGGGGCGTGAAGCTGGACGACGAGCCGGGCCTGCGCATCCCCAACATGCTGGATGCCGCCGTCGACGGCACGTTCAAGGGCATCTACATCCAGGGTGAGGACATCCTGCAGTCAGACCCCGACACCAAGCATGTCTCGGCCGGCCTCGCCGCCATGGAATGCGTCGTCGTGCAGGACCTGTTCCTCAACGAGACGGCGAACTACGCGCATGTGTTCCTGCCCGGCTCGACCTTCCTCGAAAAGGACGGCACCTTCACCAACGCCGAGCGCCGCATCAACCGCGTGCGCAAGGTGATGGCACCGAAGAACGGCTATGCCGACTGGGAAGTGACGCAGAAGCTCGCCCAGGCGATGGGGCTGAACTGGAATTACCAGCACCCGTCCGAGATCATGGACGAAGTGGCCAAGACGACGCCGAGCTTTGCCAACGTCTCCTATGAGTTCCTGGAAAAGATGGGCTCGGTGCAGTGGCCGTGCAACGACAAGGCGCCGAAAGGCACCCCGATCATGCACATCGACGGCTTCGTGCGCGGCAAGGGTAAGTTCATCCGCACCGAATATGTGGCGACTGACGAAAAGACCGGTCCGCGCTTCCCGCTTCTGCTCACCACCGGCCGTATCCTCAGCCAGTACAATGTCGGCGCGCAGACTAGGCGTACCGAAAACGTTGCCTGGCATGCCGAGGACCTGCTGGAAATCCACCCGCATGACGCCGAACTGCGCGGCCTGCGCGATGGCGACTGGGTGCGGCTGCAGAGCCGCGCCGGTGAGACGACGCTGCGCGCGCAGATCACCGATCGTGTGTCGCCTGGCGTGGTCTACACGACCTTCCACCACCCCGACACTCAGGCCAACGTCATCACCACCGACTTCTCCGACTGGGCGACCAACTGTCCGGAATACAAGGTGACGGCGGTTCAGGTGGGCGCTTCCAACGGGCCGTCGGAATGGCAGAAGGAATACACCGAGCAGGCGCAGCAGAGCCGACGCATCGCCGGCCAGCTGGAAGCGGCGGAGTAGCCTAGAGGTGACGGACCGCCCCGCCATCAGCCAGACAAGCCGCCTCGCCCGCCKGGCGAGCGGCACGACAATCGCCAATCGCATGGTGCCGGAAGAGACGCCGATCGCGTTGTCTTATGGCGGGACCACGCATGCGGTGATGATGGCGAGCCCGGCGGATTTCGAGGATTTCGCGCTCGGCTTCTCGTTGACCGAAGGCATCATCGGCTCGGTCGAAGAGATCGAGTCGATCGAGGTGCTCGATGTCGAGGCCGGCATCGACATCCAGATCCGGCTCAAGGACAAGGCCAACAAACGCTTCGAGTTGCGCCGTCGCCGCCTCGCCGGCCCAGTCGGCTGCGGGCTGTGCGGCATCGAATCCATCGAAGAAGCGATGCGCTCGGTCGATGACGTACACACGCCGGCGCTCAGGCTTTCGGCCGACGACATCGTGCAGGCGGTGAAGCTGTTGTCCAAGGCGCAGCCGCTGCATGCGGAAACAGGCGCGGTTCACGCTGCGGGCTTTTACGTGCCCGGCAAGGGCATCGTCGCCGCACGCGAGGATGTCGGCCGCCACAATGCGCTCGACAAGCTCGCCGGCGCGCTCGACAAGGCCGGCATTTCCGGCGGATCAGGTGCCGTGGTGGTGACCAGCCGCGTGTCGGTGGAGATGGTTCAGAAGACGGCCGCCATCGGCTCGCCCTTCATCATCGCCGTCTCGGCGCCCACGGCCCTTGCCATCCGCACCGCCGAACAGGCAGGCATGACGCTCGTCGCACTTGTGCGCGGCGACGATTTCGACATCTTTACCCATCCAGACCGCGTGAGTACCGGAGCCGCCAAAAATGTCGCATGAAGAGCACAAGATGGGGACGAAGGAAAAGCTCGTCTACATGGCGAACCAGATCGCCACCTTCTTTGAGTCCAAGCCGCATGACGAAGGTGTCGCAGGCGTTGCCGAACACATCAACAAGTTCTGGGATCCGCGCATGCGCCGCCAGTTCTTCGAGATGTTCGACGAAGGCGGCAAGGGCATGAAGCCGCTGGTGGTCGAAGCGGCCGCCACGATCAGGCGCCCCAGGCAGGACGCCGCCTGACCGCATCGAGGCCTGCGGAACAGGCCGTTCCTCCCGGCCAAACATCTGCTATGTTAGCAATCCCTAATGGTTTATGCCGACGGGATGGCTCCGATGAGGCCGATCGCGACCCGATATGCCCGTAGTGGTGACGTGCGGATCGCCTATCAGGTGGTTGGCCAGGGTCCGCTCGACCTGGTCTTCGTTCCCGGTTTCATCTCCAATCTCGACCTGCACTGGGAAGACGAGGGTTACAGCAGGCTGCTTTCGCGCCTGTCGGCATTCTCGCGCCTGATCCTGTTCGACAAGCGCGGCACCGGACTTTCCGACCCCGTCGATACGCATGCGCTGCCTAGCCTCGAAATGCGTATGGATGACGTGCGCGCTGTGATGGATGCCGCGGGCTCCAGCCGGGCGGCGATCCTTGGCGCGTCCGAAGGTGCGCCCATGGCGATCCTGTTTGCCGCGACCTATCCTGAACGGACACGATCGCTGGTGCTTTACGGCGGCTACGCGCATTTCCACAAATGGGTGATGAGCCCCGAGCGGCTGGACGCTTTCATCGAAGCGGCCGAGACGTCCTGGGGTACTGGGGCGACACTACAGAACTTTGCCCCGGGGCGGCTCGACGATGCCCGTTTTGCCACCTGGTGGGCGCGCTTCGAACGGCTGTCGGCAAGCCCGACGGCGGCAGCGGCACTTTCCCGGATGAACGCCGAAATCGACGTGCGGGGCGTGCTGGGGAGTATTCGCGCACCAACCCTGCTGATCCATCGCCGCAATGACGCACGGGTCGATCCCGATGCCAGTCGCTATCTCGCTCAGAAGATCCCCGGTGCGCGGCTCGCCGAGATCACTGGGCGCGACCACCCGATCTGGACGGGCGACGTCAACCACGTCGCCGATCTGATCGAGGAGTTCCTGACCGGCGCGCATGCAGCACCCGATACGGAACGTGTGCTCGCCGCCCTTTTGGTGACGCGCATTTCCGATACCGCACGGCTGGGCGACCGGATGTGGAACGAACGCAGCCAGCGCTTCCACGAGACCTGGCGCCTGCTCGTCGGCCGCCATGGCGGCCGCATCGTCGACCAGCATGGCGAGGTGCTTGTTTCGCGCTTCGATGGACCGGCGCGGGCGGTCCGCTGCGCTCAGGCGCTACGCGAGGCTGCCCAAGATATCGGCATCGCCAGCGCCCAAGGGGTACATGTCGGCGAGATCGAGATGCGCGGCCCGCCATCGGGGCTCACGATGCGCATCGCGGCACAGATCGCCGACCATGCCGGGCGCGGCGACATCCTCGCCTCGCGTCTGGTGGCCGATCTCGCCGCCGGCTCGGGCCTGCATTTTGCCGATGCCGGGCGGGTGACGCTCGACGATCTCGACGAGCCTTTGGCATTGGTGCAGGCGACCTCGGAACAGCATCTCGAACCGGCCTGCCGCAGCCGCGTGATCGCTGTCGAACCATCGGCACTGACCGCCCGCGAGAACGAAGTGGTGGCGCTGATCGCCGACGGCAAGAGCAATGCGGCGATCGCCGCCGAACTCAGCCTCAGCGAACACACGGTCAAGCGCCATGTCGCCAACATCCTGATGAAGCTCGACTTGCCTTCGCGGGCAGCTGCGGCGGCGTTTGCCGCACGGCAGACTGGCCCGGACGGGCCATAGCCGGTGTGGCCCTTTCGGGCGAAGCGGAAGGGCAGCGCCAAGGACTACAAATTCTCCCCATGCAGGCAGGCTGAAACAAGCCTCTGACCTGCGGATGGAGGAAGACATGACCAAGGCAACTGGAATGCTCGCATCGCTGGCGATAGCCGGCCTGGCAATTTTCATCTCAACGAACGCCTTCGCCGAGGATAGCTCGGCTGCGGCAACCTACAAGGACATCGAAGCCACGCTCGGTTCGGTACCGAGCTTCTTCAAGGCGTTTCCGGAGGCCGGCGTTGCCGGCGCCTGGGCTGAATTCAAGAGCGTGCAGCTCAATCCCAAGACCGAACTGAACGGCAAGACCAAGGAACTTGTCGGCCTCGCCGTCGCTGCACAGATACCGTGCCAGTACTGCATCTATTTCCACACCGCAGCCGCAAAAGCCAATGGCGCGACGGACGAGGAAATCCGCGAGGCCGTGGCGATGTCGGCGATCGTGCGGCACTGGTCGACGGTGCTGAACGGCATGCAGGTCGACCTGCCCCAGTTCAAGCAGGAGGTCGACAAGGTGATGACCGCAGCCAAGGCCAAGTCGCAGTGAGATAACAGCAATCAGATTGGGCCGCCCGACGAGGCTGGCCGACAGGAGGATAAAATGCTTGCCACCAAGGAAGCCGTGACTGGTGCCTCGATCAAGAAGGCGATCGAAAGCCGTGACGGCAAGATGCTGTCCAGCTTCTATGCCGACGACGCGCTGGTGCGTGTCATCGACCGTAACAACCCGCCGAGCAAGCCGCGCGAAATCCGCGGCCGCGCGGCGATCACCACCTTCTGGGACGACATCTGCAGCCGCGCGATGAGCCATCGCGTCGACACCACCATCGCGCAAGGCGACAGCCTCGCATTCTCGCAAGCCTGCGCCTACCCCGACGGCACCAAGGTCTTCTGCGCCGCCATGCTCGAACTCAAGGATGGCAAGATCGCGCGGCAGACCGTGGTGCAGGCCTGGGACGAATGATCGAATGCGGGCGAATGGTCGCCCGTAAAAAAGGAGGAAGCCATGTTCGTCGCACGCTGGAAGATCGATGCCCGCTTCGGGCACAAGCAGGCCACAATCGACCTTTTGCGCCAATGGGAACGCGAGATCGGCCCCCAGGCCGGTGTCGACAAGATGGCAATGCAGATCCTAAGCGGATCGGTCGGTGCCAAGGAAGCCACCATCGAGGTCAATCATACGGTGGAGAGCCTGGCTCAACTGGAAGACATGTTCGCCAAGATCTCCAAGATCGATGCCCATGCCAAATGGGGCAAGCAGCTCGAGCCGCTGGTTGTTTCAGGCTCGTCCTACTGGAACATCTACCGGGTGATCCAGGATTAAGGCTGCGTTTCGCCCGAGGGATGGTCTTCGGCTGTCCCTCGGGTGCTGTGGCGCAGCACCAGGATGAACACGATCTCGGCGACGACGACGATCGCAACAATACGGAAACCGATAGTCACCGGGTCGTGGTCGCCGTCGCGCATCAGATAGCCGCCGATCAGGAAGGCAGCGTTCCAGAGAAAAGCGCCGCACACGGTGGCAAGCGCAAACGGCGCGAACGAAAGGCGCAAGACGCCCGCTTCGAGCGCGAGATAGGTGCGCGCCACCGGCACCAGCTGGGCGATCAACGAAGCGCGGAAGTTGTTGCGGCGATAAGCATGCGTCAGCTTTTGATAGGTCGCGTGCTTGAGGAAGACATATTTTCCGAAACGCTTGACGAAGGCATCGGCGCGATCTGGCCCCAGCCAGTTGCCGCCCTTGTACCAGATCATCGAACCCAGGGTCGAACCGAGCGTGGTCGCAAACATCAGCGCGACAAGCATCGGCACGTCGGGTGCTGCCGTCATGCCGAGAAACAGCAGCAGCACATGAGACGGGGGAACCGGCGAGACCTTTTCGGTAAAGGCAAGACATGCCGCGCCCACCAGACCGAAACCCAGGAACGATGGAATCATGCAAAGCGCCAGTCGTAACTTTTTGCCGGCTTCATCCTGGTGATCCGATAGACAGCCGCCGGCGGCAGATTGCGGAAAGTATGGCCAACACGCTCCACTTCGAGATCGAGCCTGTCGAGTAGCGGCTGATCAATAGGGCAACGGAAGCCGTAAGTGAACATATACATCGCCCCGTCGGGCCTGAGATTGGCGAAAATGCCTTCGAGGATGGCGAGCGTCTGGCGCGGCGGGATCGCCAGAAACGGCAGGCCGCTGATGGCTGCACCGGCGAGCGGGCCGTCGTAGAGCGGCTGGTAGCTCAGTTCGGCCGCATCCATCTCCAGCACGCGCGACTTGGGAAAGCGACACCTGAGCAGGTGGGCGAAATCGGCGTTGAACTCGATCAGCGTCATATCGCTTTCCCTGACGCCGCGCGCCAGCATGGCACGGGTGAACGGCCCGGTACCGGCTCCAAGCTCAAGCACTGGTCCGGTGTCGGGCCCGAGTTCCCTTGTCATCAGCGTTGCCAGGCTGGAACTGGACGGCGTTATGGAAGCGACCTTGAGCGGCGCCGTCGCCCATGCCATGAGAAAGGATAAAGTGTCGTTTGCGGCCATTGCGAACCTCTTTCGAAATCGTCTGCCGRCGAATCGGTCGCCAGCCCTTAGCGAAAGCTGTTTGCGACTGCTGGATTACACATGCATTGCGGGAATGGCGCGAATCCAGGCTTTTGGCGGTTGCACCACTTGCCGTCTTTATTTCGCAATGCTTCCGCAATGTTCATGACGTAGCCGGGCGGCACTCAAAGGCCCTTCGAGGAAACAAATGCGCATATTGCTGGTGGAAGACGAGCCAGAACTGGCATCGGCTATGCGTACGGCATTGCGGCGGTACGACATGGTGGTGGACCACGCCACGTCATTGCTTGAGGCGGGCGATTTCGCCGCCAGCGAAAGCTATGACGCGATCCTTCTCGATCGCCAGTTGCCAGATGGCGATGGCCTGACCCTGGTGCCCAAGCTGCGCGCGCGCGGCAACGCAACACCAGTACTGGTGCTGACGGCACGCAGCGACACCTCCGACAAGGTCGACGGGCTCGACATGGGCGCCGACGATTACCTGGCCAAACCCTTCGCCTTCGAGGAGCTGCTGGCCAGGCTGCGCGCCCTGCTGCGCAGGCCGGCCAACGTCCAGACCCAGGTCATCCGCGCCGGCGATCTCGCCTTTGACTTCGGCCACCGCGAGGTCTCGGTTCGCGGCGAACCGATGACCTTGCCGCGCCGCGAGCTGCTGGTTCTCGAGGCGTTGTTGCGGCGCACCGGCCGCATGGTGCAGCGCTCGTCGCTGATGGAAGCGGTGTTCGGCCTCGACGACGAGATCCAATCCAACGCGCTCGACACGCATGTGTCG
>NZ_JBFUIP010000153.1:0-13800 GCF_056401815.1 Aminobacter sp. P4_D5
TTCAAGAGCTATCCGATCGGCTACTTCCACCTCGACGTCGCCGAGGTGCGTACCGAGCAAGGCAAGCTGCACATGTTCGTCGCCATCGATCGCACCTCGAAATTCGCCTTCGTCGAACTGCACGAGAAGGCCACCACCGCCATCTCCCGGGAGTTCTTGCTGCGCCTGATCGCGGCGGTTCCCTACAAGATCCACACCGTGCTCACCGACAACGGCATCCAGTTCACCACCACCCCCGGCGCCGGCGGTTCGGCCGTGCCGCTAATCAAGGAGGCCATCGCAAACGGCGAACTCTTCCGCGCCCATGCCTTCGAATACGCCTGCGCCACGAACGACATCGAACACCGCACGACCAAGGCAAGGCACCCRTGGACCAACGGCCAGGTCGAGAGGATGAACCGGACCATTAAGGAGGCGACCGTTAGGCGTTTCTACTATGAGAGCCACGACCAACTCCGCCAGCACCTTGCCGACTTCGTCTTGGCCTACAACTTCGGCCGCAGGCTCAAGACCCTCAAAGGCCTCACGCCCTACGAATTCATCTGCAAGGCATGGCTTTCCCAGCCACAACGGTTCTCTCGCGACCCGCTCCAGCAAATGCCGGGACTAAACACCTAGGCTAGCGCAGACGCCACAACTGCCACGCTAAGCAACGCCAGCGCATCGTCCAGTCAACGATCAGTGATCGGTCGGTTGGTTGTCGGCGAGATTTGGCGGGCTTTTGCAGCGGCGGGCCAATCTGTCCGGAATATTAAATTTTCGTCATGTAATGCGGCCCCAGCAGTGCCGCCACAATCAAGGCGAAGCTGATCCTTGCTGGGTTCGCCTTGCTTGCAGCGTCTTCGCCGAGCTCTTCGACGATCCACTGGCGCATTCCGACGCCTCCATGTGCTCGTTTCTGGTCGGGACGAATGGTTCGTTTCGGGGGGGGCGTAGCTGTGTCCGCAAGGAGGATGAAATGAGCTTCTCCAGACTTGTTTCGATATGCGCGTTCGGGTTGACCGGCGTGGCCTTCGTGGCGCTTGCCACACCTGGCTTCGCAGCCAGCGCGACGGCTGCGCAATCGACCACCAAGGCGTGCAGCCTGCAATATCAGGCTGCCAAGAAGGCCAACACGCTCAATGGCGAGAAGTGGCCGCAATTCCTGTCCAAGTGCAGTGCCAGCATGGACAACACGGCTACACCTGCCACGGCCCCGGCCACCAAGTCGACCACCGCGTTGGCGCCAGCCAATCCCACCAAACCAGCCACAAAAACCACGGCCATGGCGGCCCCCGCCGCCGCCGGTCATCAGACCACCCAGCAGATTTGCAGCCAGCAATACCAGGCCGCCAAGTCCGCTGGCACGTTGAATGGCCAGAAATGGCCGACCTTCCTCTCCGGCTGCAGCGCCAGCATCAAGAACGACAAGTCGGATGCGACGGTCGTCCCGCCCGATCCGAGCGTCGCTTCGGCCAAGGCGGTCGTGCCCGCGACCTCGGCAAACGGCAAGCCGCTTTCGCCTGGTGAGGTCGCCTTCCGCCAGCGCATCCATGAATGCTCGACCGAATGGCAAGGACAAAAGGCAGCAGGCAAGCTGCCCGCTGGTGCCAGTTGGCCACAGTTCTGGAGCCAGTGCAACACCAAGCTGAAAGCCCAGGGCTGAGGAGCAGCGAACGATGAATGCGCAGGATATCGTCAATACCGTCTCGACCAAGCTGAAGCTCGACCCCGCGGTCGCTGAAAAGGCTGTCGGCACCATCTTTTCGGTGCTCGAGCATGAGTCCGGCGGTGTCGCCAGCGCCGGCATCTTCACCAAGATCGCCGGCGCCGACGACCTCGCCCATAATTACGACGTGATGGCCGCGACAAGCGGCAATGGCGGCATCGTCGGTTCGCTGAGTTCGCTTTTGGGCGGTGCGCTTGGCGAGAAGGCCGGCGCCATGGTCAACGGCATTTCGCAGCTGCGCTCGCTCGGTCTTGACATGACCCAGATCGAGCAGGCCGGCGAGACGCTGTTGCAGGAAGCCAAAGGTGCCGCCGGCCCGCAGGCCGTCAGCGGTCTGGTCGACGCGGTTCCGGCGCTGAGGGGCCATTTCGGGCTCTAAGCCCTGGCCATCGCAGCCTGTGGACGCGCTCACGTAGGGCTTGGGCGTGGGCGCGTCCTTTAATTCCGTGCGTCCGAATGGGACGCGCACAAAGGACGCTCTTTGAACCTACGCATCGTGCTTTTCGAAAATCGATTCCGATTTTCGGGATCATGCACCAGGCTGGCGCACCCGCGCTTCCCAGCGGTCCAGAAACGCCTCGATCGGCAAGCTCTGCATGTCGGGGATCACCTCAAACAGCAGTTCCGCCGGCCAGTCCCACCAGGCAAGCGCTTCGATACGCCCGGCAATCTCTGGGGGAAAGCGCAGCTTCAGCCGCTTGGCTGGCACGCCGGCAAATATCTCGAAGGGCGCGACGTCGCGCGTCACCACCGCGTTCGCCCCGACTACGGCACCATTGCCGATGGTCACACCAGGCATGATCACCGCGCCATGGCCGATCCACACATCATGGCCGATATTTACCGGCTTGGCCCGCCGGCGCTCGCGAAAGCCGCTGTCGACGCCAAGATAGCGGAAATATTCGTTGGGCCGATAGGTCACCTTGTGGCTGGTGAGCCGCTCCACCGGGTGTTCAAGCGCGTTGATGCGGGTGTTGGCGGCGATCGAGCAGAATTTGCCGATGGTGGTGTAGATCGCCTCGGCATGGCGCTCGAAATAGGAATAGTCGCCGACATTCACCTCGCGCAGCACCACGCGCTCGCCAACGGCAACATGGCGGCCGAGCCGGCAGCCTTTCAGTTCGGCGGTCGAGTGGATGCGCGGCTCGTCATCCTTGAAACGCAGATCGGCTGGTGTGTTCATCAGGCGGATTTACGCCGGCCGCGCAGCCCTCGCAAGCAGGCTTTACTGCGGCTTGCCCTTGGACCAGACGACCTCCTGGCCATAGAGAGGAATGGTCGTCATCGACATCTTGGCCGAGCCGTTCTGCACCTGGCGCGAATGGGCGAGATAGATGAGCGTCTGGTTTTGCTTGTCGTAGATGCGGTTCACCACCTGCTCCTTCCAGATCAGGCTGATACCCTGCTTGAACACCTCCTCGCCTTCCTGGCTCAGGTCGATTGCGCCAATGGTGATCGGCCCGGTCTGGCGGCAGGAAAGAGCTGTGTCGGAGGGGTTCTCGAACCAGTTGCCCTTCTGCAGGCGGTCGATCACACCGCGGTCGAAATAGGAGACATGGCAGGTGATGCCCTCGACCTTGGGGTCCTTGATCGCCTCGACGATAATGTCGTTGCCAAGCCAGTCGACACCGACCTCGCCCACTTGCTGGGCCATGGCGGGCACAGCGGCACCCAGCGCGATGGTGGTAGCGAGGACTGAAAGGCAAAGCCGCATAAAAACCTCCTGAAAATCCTGTCGTCGCCAACACTTGGGTCAGCCAATCGCCTGATGCAAGGCGGCAGCGAAGCATCGTGCTCGCCAACTGGTGTTTTGTGGACGAATGAGGGCGTCAACATGTCCCTTTTGGCAAAGCGCTGGGCGCGCTATGTAGGAACCATGAAACCGGCTCCGACCATTCCGCTCGCAACGACCGCGTGGATCGCGCTCGGCCTTGTGGCGTTTGCGGCGGCAACGGGCCTCGCCTTCGCCTCCTGGCTGGACAAAGGTGCCGGAATCTTCATGTCGCTGGTTGAAGCCGGCATGTCCTGGTGCTTCTGACTGCGGCTTAAGAACTCGATCCACGGAAACTTTTTGCGATGATGCGCACGATCCTTGCCGGCATTCTGATCCTCATGGCTGCCGGCGTCGGCTGGCTGACCTTCGATTGGTACAGTAACAAGAACAGCGTCCAGGCCTTCGGAGCGCCGTTCGTGCTCGTCGACGAAAAGGGCGCCGAAATCACCGAAGCCGCCTTCCAAGGCCAGCCAAGTGCCGTCTTCTTCGGCTTCACCCACTGCCCCGAGGTCTGCCCGACGACGCTGTTCGAGCTCGACGGCCTGCTCAAGCAGATGGGCGACCAAGGCAAGAACATCCGTGCCTATTTTGTCTCCATTGACCCCGAGCGCGACACGCCGGAGGTGATGAATTCCTACGTCACCAACGTCTCAGACCGCATCAAGGGCATCACCGGCGACCCGGCCAAGGTACACGCCATGGCCAAGTCGTTCGGCATCTACTCCAAGAAGGTCGAAACCGAAGGCGGCGATTACACCATGGACCACACCGCATCGGTTCTGCTGCTCAACTCCAAGGGTGATTTCTTCGGCACCATCGCCTATGAGGAAAACCCCACGGCAGCGCTCGCCAAGCTCAAGCGGCTCGCGAACGAAGGCTGACACTCTCGCCCGGATCCGACATGACCCAGACACGGCTCTATTTCACCACCGGCCGCGAAGCTGCAAACCGCATCTTCGCCGCGCTCGACGCCGTCTTCGAGGAAGATGGCTGGCCGATTTCGGTGATCGAGATCGACGAGGACCGCGACATCCACGAAGTGTCGCTTTATGCCGACGGAGAGATCGAGGGCATCGCGCGCCGCATGGCCGAGGCCGTTGCAGAGGCCGGCCACACCGGCCCGATCGAGCGTGAGGTGCTGCCCGATATCGACTGGGTCGCCAAGTCGCTGGAAGGGCTGAAGCCCGTCCGGGCCGGGCGTTTCTTGGTGCATGGCGGCCATGACCGCGACGAACGCCGCCCCGACCAGATCACCATCGAGATCGAGGCCGGCCTCGCTTTCGGCACCGGCCATCACGGCACGACCGCTGGCTGCCTTGAGATGATCGAAAAGGTCGTGGCATCAGAGAAGCCGGCCAACGCGCTCGACCTCGGCACCGGCAGTGCCGTGCTCGCCATCGCGATTGCCAAGCTGGCACAGATCCCGGTGCTCGCCACCGACATCGACCCCGTCGCGACGGAAGTTGCTGCCGCCAACGCCCGGCTTAACGAGGTCAGCGCCTATGTCGAGACAGCGACGGCCGGTGGCTTCGACGATCCGATCTTTGCGGCGCGTGGGCCTTTCGATCTGATCGTCGCCAACATCCTGGCGCAGCCGCTGATGCAGATGGCACCCGACATGGCCAAGCATGTCGTGGCGGGCAACTCGCTGATTCTGTCTGGTATCCTCGACCGCCAGCACGACGCGGTGCTTGAGGCATACACTGCAGAGCAATTCCACCATGTAGAAACCTTCCATCGGGAAGGCTGGGTGACGATTCACCTCAAGCGCTGATCAGCTGCGTCACGCCTGCAGCCGTTGCCAGCATCGGCCCGCCCGGATACGGTTCCCGAAAGCATATTTCGGGAAATCACCATGTTCCAGTCCTTCGATTCCGCCGGCGATCCCTCCGTGGGCAAGCCCCGCGTAGCTCTCCTCAGGCAGTGGCTTTTGGAGAACAGGCTCGACGGCTTCATCGTGCCGCGCGCCGACGAGCACCAAGGGGAATATGTCGCGCCGCGCTCGAATCGGCTGCGCTGGCTGACCGGCTTCAGCGGTTCGGCGGGCGTGGCGATCGTTCTCGCCAAGAGCGCTTTCGTCTTCGTCGACGGGCGCTACACGCTTCAGGTGCGCGACGAGGTCGATCTCGACATCTTCACCGTCGAAAGCCTGATCGACAACCCGCCGGCAAGCTGGATCAAGGAAACACTTCCCAAGAGTGCGCGGCTTGGCTTCGACCCGTGGCTGCACACCATGGGCGACGTCAAGGCGCTCACCGCCTCGGCCGAAAAAGTCGGCGCCGTGCTCGTGCCCCTCACCCAAAACCCCGTTGACGCCATCTGGGCAGACCAGCCCGACGCGCCATTGGCACCAGTCGAAATCCACCCCGAGGCCTTTGCCGGCGAACTTGCCAAGGACAAGCTCAAGCGGCTTGCTTCGGCAATCGAAAACGATGGCGCGACGCACGCGATCCTGACCGACCCGTCGTCGCTCGCCTGGAGCTTCAACATCCGTGGCGGCGACGTACCGCATACGCCGCTGGCGCTCGGTTTTGCCATTCTGGCTGCCGACGGCTCGCATGCCCTGTTCCTCGACAAGCGCAAGCTCGGCCGCACCGAGGCGGCCTACCTCACCCAGCTCGCCGACATCAAGGCGCCTGCCGAGCTTGAGGCGGCGGTCGCGACACTCGCCAAATCAGGTGCCAAGATCGCACTCGATCCGGTTCTCGCCGCCGAAAGGCTGCGCGCGCTGATCGAAGACAATGGCGGCACCGTTGTTTCCGCGCCCGATCCGGCACGCTTGCCGCGCGCCACAAAAAACAGCGCCGAAATCGCCGGCTCCCGCGCCGCCCACCGCCGCGATGGCGCGGCCGTCGCAAAGCTGCTGTGCTGGCTCGACCGGCAGAAAGCCGGCAAGATCGACGAGATCGCTGTCGTCACCAAGCTGGAACAATGCCGGCGGACAACCGGCGAAGAAACCCAGATGCCGCTGCGCGACGTCTCCTTCGACACCATCTCGGGTGCCGGTCCCAATGGCGCGATCATGCATTATCGTGTGTCACGCGCGACCAGCCGCGTGCTCGGCGACGGCGAGCTGTTCCTGCTTGATTCGGGCGCGCAATATCAGGACGGCACCACCGACATCACCCGAACAGTGCCTGTCGGCACACCTACCGAGGAGATGCGCGAGCGCTTCACGCTGGTGCTCAAGGGCATGATCGCCATTTCGGCGGCACGGTTCCCGGCCGGCACACGCGGCGCCGACATCGACGCGCTGGCACGCATTGCCTTGTGGAAGCATGGCCTCGACTATGCCCACGGCACAGGCCATGGCGTCGGCTCCTATCTCGCGGTGCATGAGGGTCCGCAGCGCATCGCCAAGACCGGCATGGAGAAGCTGCTGGCCGGCATGATCCTGTCCAACGAGCCCGGCTATTACAAGGAAGGCCATTACGGCATCCGGCTTGAAAACCTGATCCTGGTGACACCCACAGCAGCGCTGCCGGACGGCGACATCGCCATGCACGGTTTCGAGACGCTAACGCTGGCGCCCTTCGACCAGCGCCTGCTCCGCACCGACCTTTTGACCCGCGAGGAGCTCGATTGGCTCAATGCCTATCATGCACGCGTGCTGGCCGAGATCGGTCCGATGCTCGACGGTGAGACGCTAGCGTGGTTGGAAAAGGCAACGACAGTGATCGCCTGATCGTCTTGTAAGAGATAGCCCGTCGCCTTGGGGCGGCGGGCATTGCTCAGCCGATGAAATGCCTGAGAGCAATCAGAACGGCGGCACCGGCGAGGAACATCGTCATCAAGCCACCGCGCAGCGACACGAGGGCAGCCACGGCAAGGGCCGCCAATTCAGCCGGCCCAGCCGACAGTGCAGCAGGCGCCACAAGCGTGGTCAAAACCGCCGCGGGCACGGCATTGAGCCCAGCCTCGACGCGCGGATGGATGCGCTCGAAGCGCGAGATGACCAGATGCCCGCCGATACGGGTCAGATAGGTCGCAATTGCGCCGGCGATGATGATCCACAGCGTCGTGCTCATGACACCACCTCCACGGTCTCTTCGTCATTGACCGCATCATCGACTCGCACCGGCATTGCCGCTGCAAACAGCACGCCCGCCAGCGCGCCGATCGAGACATGCCAGGGCGAGCCCACGGTCTTGTAGGCGATCATCGAGGCGACGGCGCTGGCGACTACGATCGGCAGCCAGCGCGGGCGCTTGCGAAAGCTCATGACTAGCCCGAGGAAATAGATCGGCAGCAAGAAGTCGAGGCCGATGGCGTGCGGATTGGGGATCAGCCGCCCGAACAACGCGCCCAGCGCGCTCTCGGCGACCCAGAACACATAGATCGGCAGCGCCATGCCCATGTACCAGGCGAAGGTAACCTCTTCGCCGCCCTCGCCCTTGCGCTCGGCCTCGGCATATTGCGGATCAACCAGGAAGAAATAGCCGACCGCCTGTTTCAGCAGCGGCCAGTGATTGATGCGTTTGCCGACCGCTGCCGAATAAAGCACGTGGCGGAAATTGACCGCGAAAATCGACAAGACGACGAGCCAGGGCGCGACGTGCTGGCCAAACAGCTCGATACCGACGAGCTGGCTGGCGCCGCCATAGATGGTCGCGCTCATCAGCGTGGCCTCAGCGACCGAGAAACCATTGTCGATGGCCAGCGCGCCAAACAGGATCGCGAAAGGCGCGGATGCGACCACCACCGGCACGCTCAAGCGCACCCCTTGCCAGAATTCACCTCGACGATCAGACATTTGGCCTCCGTGGCGCACCGGCCCGAGAATCGATCTTTGATGGTTGGATGCACGATGCGCAGGTCGAAAGAACCCACCGAGCAGCGGGACCGACGCTCGGTAGTCTGCGCGGAGGTCTGAATAAGTCAGCCGGCTTGGCGAGTCACATCAATTCCGTTGAGCCAAAGATCAATGGCCCCGAACGGATGATCAGCCGCGCTTCATCGAGCAGGGCGAATAGCCGCCGGCGTGGATTCGGCCTGGTGTCATATCGAGCCTGATCGGCAGATCGCGCATTGCCGACACGTCGAAGTGCCGCGCTATGGCCAGTGCAACCTCGCCGCAGGCATGTGCGTCCTCGGCCGCGTTGTGGTGCGTGAAGGAGAAATTGATGTGGCGCGACACCTCGTTGAGGCGATGCGACMCCAGATTCTGCCACACCTTCCGCGCCATCTTGAGGGTGCAGGCATAGTCGATATCGGGACAGGCGATCCCGTAAAGCGCATATGTCGCCCTGATAACACTCATATCGAAGGCGGCGTTGTGGGCAATCACCAGCGCATCGCCGAGATCGTCCTCGAATTCCGCCATGACCTCGGGAAATTCGGCCGCGTCCTCGACATCCCCGGGACGTATTCCGTGGACGGCGATGTTGAAGCGGGAAAAGCGCATGTCCTTTGGGCGGATCAGCCGCTCCTCGACGCGGACGACGGCGCCGTCCTCTATCCAGGCCAGGCCGACGGAACATGGGCTGCTGCGCTGCTCGTTGGCAGTTTCAAAGTCGATGGCAATTGCACGCATGAATTCAGTCAGCCCGCCTGCTTGACCAGAGCGAACCAGCCGTCCTCGTCGATCACCTCGATGCCGAGTTCACTGGCAAGCTTGAGCTTGGAGCCGGCACCAGGCCCCGCCACCACGAGATCGGTCTTCTTCGACACCGAGCCTGCAACCTTGGCGCCGAGTTTTTCGGCCATGGCCTTGGCCTCGTCGCGCGACATCTTTTCGAGCGAGCCGGTGAAGACGACGGTCTTGCCCGACACCGGCGAGGACACATCGCCGATGCGCTCTTCATCAAGTGGCGTAACCTCCGCCAGAAGCGCGTCGAGCACCTGCCTGTTGTGCTCCTCGGCGAAGAACTCGACCACCGCCTCGGCAACGATCGTGCCAATGCCGTTGACACCGGTCAGTTCCTGCCAGGCGGCATTGCCCTTGTCGCCCTTGCCCTCAGGCATCACGGCAGCGCTGCCGGCGGCGCGGAATGCGTCGAAGCTGATGTAGTGGCGGGCGAGCCGCTTGGCGTTGGTTTCACCGATATGGCGGATACCGAGCGCAAACAGGAAGCGCGAGCACTCGACCTGCCGCCGGTCATCGATGGCGGCAAACAGCTTTCGCGCCGAGGTGGCACCAAAGCCGTCGATGTTCTCGAGCTTGGTGAGCGAGCCCTCTTGCCGCCGCTTCAGCGTGAAGATGTCGGCGGGTGAACCGATATGGAGGGCTGGGTCTTGCGACTGGAAGAAGAACTCGATCTGCTTTTCGCCCAGGCCCTCGATGTCGAAGGCGTTGCGCGAGACGAAATGGCGAAGCCGCTCGACCGCTTGCGCCGGGCAGATCAGGCCGCCAGTGCAGCGGCGCACCACCTCGCCTTCCTCGCGCACGGCATGGCTGTCGCAAGCCGGGCAGCGTGTCGGAAACGCGTAAGGCTGAGCATCCCTAGGGCGCTTTTCCAGCACCACGTCCAGTATCTGCGGAATGACGTCCCCTGCCCGCTGCACGATGACGGTGTCGCCAACGCGGATATCGCGGCCCTCGCGAATCGGCTGGCCACTATTGCCGATGCCCTTGATGTAGTCCTCGTTGTGCAGCGTGGCGTTGGTCACCACCACCCCGCCCACCGTCACCGGCTGCAGCCGCGCCACCGGCGTCAGCGAGCCGGTACGGCCGACCTGAATGTCGATGCCGGTGAGAACAGTCGTTGCCTTCTCTGCCGGGAATTTGTGGGCAATCGCCCAGCGTGGAGAGCGCGAGACAAAGCCGAGCCGTTGCTGCAGATCAAGGCGATCGACCTTGTAGACGACGCCGTCGATGTCGTAGCCGAGCGTCGCGCGATTGGCCTCGATCATCCGGTATTGCGACAAAAGCCCTTCGACGCTGTCGAACACCTTCATCAGCGGGTTGGTCTTGAAGCCGTAACGCCCCAAGGCCGCAACCATGCCCATCTGAGTGTCAGCGGGCATCTCGCTGACCTCACCCCAGGCATAGGCGAAGAAGCGCAGCGGCCGGCTGGCGGTGATCGCCGTATCGAGCTGGCGCAGCGATCCGGCGGCAGCATTGCGCGGATTGGCGAAGATCGGCTTGCCCGCTTCTTCGTTGCGGCGATTGAGCTCGGCGAAGTCAGCGTGGCTCATATAGACCTCACCGCGCACTTCGAGCACATCGGGGAAATCGCCCTTCAGCACGTTCGGAATGTCGGCAATGGTGCGCGCATTGGCGGTGACATTTTCGCCGACCTGGCCGTCGCCGCGCGTCGCCGCCGTCACCAGCCGCCCGTTCTCGTAGCGAATCGACAGAGACAGCCCATCGATCTTGGGTTCGGCTGATATCACCACCGGCTCGTCCGCGCCGAGCCTGAGGAAGCGCCTGATGCGCCCGACGAATTCGCTGACATCCTCATCTGCAAAGGCGTTGTCGAGCGACAGCATCGGCACGACATGAGTGACCTTGCCGAACTTTTCCGAGACGGCGGCACCGACCGACTTCGACGGCGAATCCTCGCGCACCAGCTGTGGGAAACGTTGTTCGAGGGCGAGGTTGCGCCGGCGCAACGCGTCATAGTCGGCATCCGAGATCGTCGGCGCATCCTCTGCATGATAGCGCAGGTCATGGCCGGCGATTTCTTCGGCCAGCCGCGCAAGCTCGGCTATGGCTTCTGCCTCGCTGAGCGAATCGACTGATTTTTCGGACATGCTGCGGCTCCGGCCAAATTGCGGCGCCACCATAAATCAGGAAGCATTTGCAAGGGAGCGGCTTTTACCGAAAGCCCACGCAAATCAGCAGGATCGCACAGGCTCCTGACATCCAGCCTGGCCGCGATAAATCACTGATGCGGCGGCTTCGGCTCATAGCGCGCTATCTTGATCTCGCCTTCGCGCTTGCGAGCCTGCGCAATATCGTAGCTGTTTTGCATCCGCATCAGCGTTTCCATACTGACGCCGAACGCCTTCTCGATACGCAGCCCCATCTCCGGCGACAACGACGAACGCCCGTTGATGAAGGCCGACAGCGCCGCGCGGGTCACACCAAGCGCCCCCGCCGCAGCCGTCACCGACAACTCCATAGGCTCGATGATCTCGGTGCGAACGAAGCCGCCCGGATGAGGCGGGCTTTTCAGCCTGAAACCCTGCGTTTCGGTCATGGCCACCTCCTAGTGGTAATCCTCGTAGTCGAGGTCGACGATCTCGACTTCCGCCTTGTCGATGAAAAAGGTCAGGCGCCAGTTCCGCGTGACGAACAGGCTCCAGGTACCCTTGCGCTCTCCGGCAAGCTGATGAGCCTTCCAGCTCGGAACCGAGCGCAGCTCTTCTTCGTGTTCCATGTCCTGCAGAAAGGCGAGGATATTACGGATTTTATCGACGAACCGCGCCGGAAGCCCGCTCGCATCGTCGTTTTCGAAAAGTCGGCGCAAGCCTTTGTGCTTCACGCTGCGGATTTTCATCCGTCGGAAGATAGGTCAGTCAGGATGCATTGTAAAGCGACACGCTACACTTTACGTAGGTTCTCAGAAAGCAGCAGCCGTGTTCTCGCGCAGCAGACGTTCAGCAGCAGCGCGCGCCTCATCGGTGATGGACGCACCGGAAAGCATGCGGGCGATCTCCTCCTGGCGCGCCGGCGGATCCATCTCGTGGATACCGGTAGCGACACGGTCGGTGTTGCCGGACTTGGAAATCAGGAAGTGTGTCGCAGCACGCGCAGCGACCTGCGGCGCGTGCGTGACCGACAGCACCTGGACGCGATTGGCAAGGCGCGCCAGCCTCTGGCCGATCGCGTCAGCGACAGCACCGCCGACACCTGTGTCGATCTCGTCGAAGACCAGCGTCGGTGCCGAGCCACGGTCGGCCAGCGCGACTTTCAGCGCCAGCAGGAAGCGCGACAGCTCGCCACCGGACGCCACCTTCATCATCGGACCCGGCCGCGTGCCCGGATTGGTGCGCACCCAGAACTCGACCTGATCGATGCCTTCGAGCATGCGATTGTCGGCTTCGCTTGCGATTTCAACGATGAACTCTGCCCGCTCGAGCTTGAGCGCCGGCAATTCAGCCATGACAGTCTTGCTCAGGCCCTCGGCAGCCGTCTTGCGCAGCTCGGACAGGCTGGACGCAATACGATCGTAGGCCTCGCGCGTTGCGCGGGCCTGCTGCTCCAGCGTTTGCAGCCGCCCCTCGCCAGCGTCGAGATCGGCAAGGTCGGCGACCATCGTGTCGCGCAGCTGCGCCAGATTGTCGACGACGACATTGTGCTTGCGTGAGGCGGCGCGCAACGCAAAGAGCCGTTCTTCAGCTTTTTCGAGCCGCTGCGGATCGTATTCGGTGGCACGCAGTGCCGCATCGACGCCGGACTGTGCCGCATCGAGCGAGATCATCGCCTCGTCGAGCGACTTCACCACCTCGTCGAGCAGGCCGGGCACTTCTGCAGATTTGCGCTGCAACCGCCTGAGCAGGCTCGCCAGCTGCGGCAGCGGCGACGACGAGCCGGACAGCACGTCCTGGGCATCCTGGATTTCGGAAGCGATCTTTTCGACGCGCATCATCCCAGCGCGCAGTTCTGCAAGTTCACTTTCCTCGCCTGGCTGCGGATCGAGCTTGGTGAGTTCAGTCACCGCGGCGCGAAGATATTCGGCCTCGCGAGCGGCAGCGTCGACCCGGGCGCGATGGCGTGACAGCTCCTGCTCGGCTGCGCGCCACACCTTCCAGGCCTCGGCGACAGCCTTCGCCTCGCCGACATGGCCGCCGAACGAATCAAGCACCTCGCGATGTGCACCGCCATCGACCAGCGCGCGGTCGTCGTGCTGACCGTGGATTTCGACCAGCGCGCGGCCGACCTCGCGCATCAGCGTGACGCTGGATGGCTGGTCGTTGACGAAGACGCGAGTGCGCCCATCAGCCGTCTGCACACGACGCAGGATTATATCACCGTCGTCGTCGATGGCATTGTCGGCGAGCAGCGTGCGCGCCGGATGGTTGCGCGGCACGTCGAATACGGCAGTCACCTGGCCCTGGGCAGCACCATGGCGGACAAGCGAAGCATCGCCGCGCGCGCCGAGCGCGAGCGACAATGCGTCGAGAAGGATGGATTTGCCGGCACCGGTTTCACCGGTAAGCACCGAAAGGCCCGGCGTGAAATCGATGTCCAGCCGTTCGATCAGGACGATATCGCGGATCGAAAGGCGTGAGAGCATCTAATGTTGATCAGGCGCCGGAGAACATCTTTCCGGCCTTGGAAATCCAGGAGCCGGCATTTTCGCGAGGCTCAAGTCCGCCGGACTGCAGCAGCTTGTACGAATCCTTGTACCACTGGCTGTCAGGATAATTC
>NZ_JBFUIP010000154.1:0-13795 GCF_056401815.1 Aminobacter sp. P4_D5
TTACTGACCGGCTGCGCAGTCTGAACCAGATCGCCAATGACGACGTCGCGCGCGTCCGGCTGAAAACGGATATCACTAGGCTGAGACGGCGCGAGATACTTCTGCACCAATCGCTGCAATTGGCGGTAACAAGTGGCATCACCATCACAGTGCTACTTCTGTTCGGTTTTGCTGTGACCTTTTTGGGGGATCGCCACGAGCCCGGTGCCGGCGTGCTGTTTGTCGTGGCACTAGTTCTGCTGGTAGGTTGTCTGCTCCGTTTTCTTCAGGACGTAAGAATTTCCTTGAGCGAGTTCGACCATCATGATTGAGCCGCGCAGAGCAGCCCATTTCCTGGCGGCGTTAGGCCTTTTGATCGCATTTTTTATCCCCCCACTCGCCTCGGCAGCAGAGACGACTGTTTCTACATCCGACCAGCTTATCTCAATCCATGACGGATTCGTCGACGAGGGCCGATGTGCCTCCTGTCACTCGGATCAGGCGGCTGCCTTCGTCAAATCTAACCACGCAAAGGCGATGGCCGTCGCGGACGACAAGACAGTGCGCGGAAACTTCGATGATGCCAGCTTTGAGCATGACGGCATCTTCACGGCATTCTTCAAGCGCGGGGGGCTGTACTTCGTACGTACCGAGGGCAGCGATGGCAAGGAAGGCGAGTTCCAAGTCAAGTACACCTTTGCCTATGAACCGTTGCAGCAATACCTCGTCGACATCGGCGGCGGCCGGCTGCAGGCGCTCGATATTGCGTGGAACACCAACAAACAGGAATGGTTCTGGCTTGGAACGAGCAAACCCGCAAAGCCTGGCACGACCTTTCATTGGACCGGTCCGTTCTATCGCTGGAACCGAACTTGCATCGACTGCCACTCCACCGATCCGCAGGCGAATTTCCAACCGGCGACGGGGCAATACAAATCAAGCTATGTCGCGACAAGCATTGGATGCCAGTCCTGCCATGGCGGCGGTGCGAAACATGTTGAATGGGCCGAGGCCGGGGCTCTCCAATCAGTCGACGGCGTGGGCCTGGCCCCAATTGACCAGAATGTGTGCCTTGCGTGCCATGCCCGACGCACCAAACTTCTTGGCGGTTACGGTCCGGGCAAGGCCTTCCTCGACCATTTTTCGCCCAACCTTCTGCGCCCGGACCTCTACTTTCCCGACGGTCAAATCCTTGACGAAGTGTTCGAGTACGGCTCGTTTCAGCAGAGCAAGATGGCGATAGCAGGTGTCACCTGCCTAGACTGTCACAAGCAGCACGAAACGACCCTCAAGGCTGACGGCAACGCTGTGTGTACGCAGTGTCACGCCGAGATAAAGTCCCAGCGATTTGTGGGCTTCGATCCAAGCGGCGTTTTCGATTCGCCGACGCATACGCGCCATGCGGCAGGTTCCGATGGCGCTCTCTGCGCCAACTGCCACATGCCTGAGCGTACGTTTATGAAGGTCGACCCGCGGCGTGACCATTCACTCGTCGTTCCACGGCCCGACTTGTCGATAGCCTTTGGCACTCCGAACGCCTGCACGACCTGCCATGCAACTCAGACGAACGAGTGGGCGGCTGATAAGATGGACAAATGGTACGGCGCGAAGTGGCGTCAGCGTCCGACGATTGCCCATGCTTTCGCAGGCGCTGCGAAAAGCGATCCGGCCGCGATCGAAGCATTGCGATCGCTTGTTGCTGACCGGGAACAGGCGGGCATCGTCAAAGGCAGCGCGATCGAGGCGATGGGTCGACTCGGCGGCGAGGCCGTCATCGGTGATGTGATGGCCGCGGCGGCGAGTCCCGATCCGCTCGTCCGACTGGGTGCTGCGCAGGCCGCTAGCAACCTTTCGCCTGAACGACGACTGGAGGCCATCGGCCGGCTCCTTGCCGATGAAACGCGTGCTGTTCGGGTGACCGCCGTGATCGCTCTCGGTAATACGCCGACGGCCGACCTGCTCGGCGAACAACGCCGTACCTTCCGAGCTGCGCTGGAGGATCTGCGCGCCTACGTGGAGGCAAATGTGGATATGGCTGAAGCGCAGAACAACTACGGCCTCCTTCTTATGGGACAACGTCAGGCGGAAGAAGCGGAAGCTGCTCTGCGTCGCGCCATCTCGCTCGACGGCAGCCTCGCTGGCGCGCACGCCAATCTGGCGGAACTTTACCGGGCGACTGGACAAAACGACAAGTCTGAAAACACCTATGTCGACGCAATCAAGAATTTGCCAGAGGAACCGCTGCTCCGGTATGGCCACGCTCTTTCGCTGGTGCGAATGAAAGATATGATAGGCGCAATCAGCGAACTTGAGGCGTCGGTGCGGCTGGCTCCGGCTAACGCCCAATACCGAACAACGCTTGCCGTCGCGCTCGACTCGGTCGGCCGCACGGACGATGCTTTCAATGCCCTCAGCCAGCCGCTTCCAAACGCTTCTGCCGACGCGAACCTGCTAAGCACAGCTATACAGTTTGGACTCAAACTCCGCCGCTACCCCCAAACATTGACGTTGGCTGAAGAACTTGCCCGCCTTCAGCCGGGTAATAAGCAGCTTGCAGAGTTGATCCTCCAACTGCGCAGTGCTCAGTGACTGGGATCTGCTCCGGACGGCCGCCCAGGCTGCGTTGCTGTCCTCGTCTCGGATGTTCCGGGTGAACGTCTGCCCTCCCAGCCCGCGCTGGCGGATCGCAAGAGCGCACAGACTCTTGATGTTCTGGTATTTCTTGCGGCGGCGGCCGATGCGATCCTCGCCCTTGTTTTCAGGACAGATGTGGCCGCCAGCGTACTTGCCGTCGATCTCGACCTCGCCATCGAGCACCATCTCCTCCCTGCGCCAGGCGATGGCCTCACGCAGTTTCATGAGCAGAAACCCGGGCCGTCTTGTATTGGACGCCGATTTCACGCGAGAGCTGCAGCGCGGCCTTGCCTTTCACCGAGTTCGCCGAGAACCAGATGGCGACGAGCATCGTCTTGAGGCTCAACTTGCGAGCATGGAAGACCGTGCCTGAGGTGACGCTACTTGGACGATTTGCTGATCGTTCCACTTGGTATTGCGCTAGCGATCCGCGTCATCCCCCATGACCTGATGATTGAATTCAGGAACGAAGCCAACCAGCGCAACACGCGCCCGGTCAGGCTGAAAAGCGCAGCAAAATCAACGTCATTGGTTTCCAATGGGCCCTGCCGGAACCCATCAAAAGCACCGGAACAAACCGCGAATTGGAAACCGTTTTGACGCTTGTTTTTGAGGTCATCCCGAACATCTGCCCTTTGCACTGGAGCAGTGAAGGCGCTGCCACTTCGGCGCGAGGCGCCTGTTCCAGAGCGTCCTTGAGGCTTAGCGCCCATGCCTGAATATCACTATTGCCCTACTGGGCGGCAAAGGCCGTGGTACCGACTGTCAGAGTGCTTATGAGGCTGGCGAGCTCGACTTTAACGATCTGCTCGCCAAGAGCCCGACTGCGGCGTTACCAATATCTGCGAAACCACGAGCAAGCATTGGGCGCGCCTGGCTGGGCGTCGACAACCGCTGCATCGTCCCCTTCACAAGCTTTGCCGAACCCTACGGAAGGTGACAAAGATCCAGACACCGGCCAACGCCGGAACTACTGGTTCGCGTTGAACGAAAGCCGCCCCCTCGCCGTCCTTGCAGGAATGGGACGTCGTGGCGGGGGTGCATCCGCGACGGTCTCCTTGAAAGGGAAGTGTTCGGCTTCTTGACGACCGATCCGAACAGCGTCGTCGCGCCAATCCATAAGAAGGCGATGCCGGTTTTCCTCACTACGCCTGAAGAAATCGATACCTGGCTGACAGCGCCATGGCCGTAAGCAAAGCGCTCCAACGTCCCTGCCCGACAAATTTCGGACCATCGTCGACAAGCCGCCGCTCCCCCCCACTATAGATGCGCAGATGTCGTTATTTGAGGATTGGTTGGCAAAAACCGCCCCGGTGCCGAGACGGCTACAGGGGAACTCTCAGCGATGCTTTGCGTTATGAGCCTGACGTCTGCGCAAACGCACGGCGCGGGAGGAGTTCCATATGAACAACATTATTTATCTGGTCGGCTTGGTAGTGATTGTTTTGGCGGTGCTGGCGTTTTTTGGCATCCGATAGTAGCGGCCCCCTCACGCTGAAGCGCGCCATGCATCTCAGCGCTGGTCGCCGCGAAAGCGATGCTTGGACGCATGAGATCAAATACGACGGCTACCGGCAACTGTATTGTTTCAGGCTCTGAAGGCTGTGTTTGATCGGATCAGCGCATCGAGGGTGACGAGGATTTTTCGGGCCCGTCACTAGGTAAATAAACCGGGCGGCAGCGAGCAGCCAGGTTACCGAATAAAGCGAGCGCGCTTCTGGCAATCTTGACGACGATCGCCCCGAAGATCCAGAAGTTCAGGGAAACTCGCAATTGCGTTCTGGAACTTCATGGGTAAGCACCTGCTTAAGTCCATCAAGAAGCCAGCGACCTCGCCTACCAGCGACCAGACTAGTAACACAACGCCTTGAGGCAATCTCTGGGTGTAACCAGCCTTCAAGCCAATTCGAGTGACGCTTATGGACGATGGCGTTGGCCCGATCAAGACGGGGGCCCATTTCGCACCCATCGGACAAGCTGGAGGCCGAATTGCATCGCTTCGCTGGCGAGGCGATGCAACAAGGGGTCGACGGAGGGCTCCCACCCCTCATGGGCCTTGCGGATGGCTGCTTCGAGTTCCATCCGCAGGTCGGGACTATTGCGGCGCTCGAACAGGTCGCGCAGTTCGGCGATCCGCTGCTCTGCCGTCCAGTCCGTTCGCAATGGCGATGCGATGTGGATCGAGGTGGCATTGAGCCCGGAGGCGAAGCGCAAATCCGGCTGACGCAAGAATTTCCGCCACATGAACTGGTCGGTATAAATATCAGTTGGCGCCGGACTCCAGCCTACGGGCAGCGCGCGATACGCATTCATGCGGTGGCCGCCGACGGTCAGTCCGAAGAACGCGGCCTCGCCATCTCGCACTTTACGCCAGCAGTCGGGTTCAGCAAAGCTTCCGCCGTAAACGACGAACTCGTTTTGGCCATGCACATTGATCTGCACCATGTGCCCGAAGTCACATTCCTTGAGCAGCGTGGCCAGGCTGGCGAGGTGGTTGCGCAGCCAAAGATCATCGTCGCCGCAATACGCGACGATATCGCCACGCGCTTCTTGCAAAGCGACATGCCTGTGTGCCTCACCGTGGCGCTGTCCCTTCGGGAAATCGAAATAGCGGATGCGCCGATCTTTTCGCGCAAAGGACTCTACGACGTCGCGCGTTTCCGCCGATGCGCCGTCGCCCACCACAAACAGTTCGAAGTTGGAGCATGTCTGCTCCTGGATGCACCGCAGCGAATAGCCTATCAGATGCGCATGGTCGTGCGTCGGCATCAGGATGGTCGCGGCTGGCTTCCGTCTCACGCCGGAAGCCCTGCTTTGCGCCGGATGTCGCAGACACGCTCAACGATCAATGCACCTTCGGCAACCGAACTCATAGGCGCTGGCCCACCGCGCAGATGGCGCAGAAACACCGCAAGTTCGGCCTTTAGCGGCATGTCGTTTTCGAACGGTACCTTGATCTCTGGCGCGCTGAGATTGTCCGGGCTCCCCTGCCGGAGGATTAGGTGGTCGTCGAGGCTTCCGTTCAGCGTCACCGTGCCGCCACTACAGGCCAGGATCACCGAACGGCGATTGACCGGATGATGGGCCGAGGTTTCGATGACCACGCGCGGTCCGCCAGTTCGGCCAAGCAAGGCCACAAGACCGCTGGAAGCCGGACCAAGCCCGTCGGCGAATGCCGTTTCGACTGGCGGCACGTCGCCCAAAACATGCAGGCAGATCGACAGGTCGTGCGGCAACAGGTTCCAGATCGGATCGACCTCGTTATGGGTCATCGACCAGCCGAGCCGGTAGAGTCTCAATCCCACTACGTCGCCGATTTCGCCGCTTCTTGCATATTGCGCGATGCGCTCGATGCCTGCGTGGTAGCGCCATTTGTCCATGACGAAGATATGATTCGGCGCCGTCTCGGCGAGCAGCTGTGCCGTCGCCAGGTCGGATGTCAGCGGCTTTTCGACGAACAGGGGAATGTTGCGCGGCAAGAGGCTGAGCAGAACCTCGCCATGGTTGTCGCTTGGCGTAGCGACGACAGCCCCTTCGACCTCGGGAAGTTCGGCCAGGCTCGAGACGATCTCGTCGGCGCCGTTGGCTTCGGCGTTGGCACGCGATTTCTCACCAGGTGCCACGCACGTAACCCGTGCGCCCAGCGCTTTCAGGTCGCTCAGAATCAGCTTGCCCCAGCGACCACAGCCGACCAGCCCGACATGCGGCACGTCAGTCATGTCGAGCTCTCAGCTGCTCGCGCACCGCAAGGTATTGCTGCGTCATCTCATCAGCACTGCCAGCGCTCGTATCGCGTGGGGACAGTGCGGGATCGCGAACCTGCCAATCAAGGCCGAGCGCGGGGTCATCCCAGCGGCAACCGATCTCGTCCACCGTGTTCCAGTAGTGCGACACCGAATAGCACAGGCTGGAAGGCTCTGGAAAATGGAAGCCGTGCGCGACACCTTGCGGGATGAGCGCTGCCTGCATCTTGGATCCCTTGAGCGTAACCGTCGTTGCCATGCCATGGGTTGGTGATTCCGGTCGGATATCCGCAAGCCCAAGTACCAACGTGCCTTCCAGGCAGACAAGGTAGTCCGAGTGGACGACATGGACATGCACGCCACGCAGTACATTGGCCTGGCTACGTACGAAGTTCCATTGCACGGGCTCGATCCCGCTATCCCATTGCTGTCGGAAGATCTCCGTCAGGTCGCCACGTTCATCGCTATGTGTCGTCAGGTCGCGAACGACGCATCCCAGCGGTAGTCTCATCGTGAATATCCTTGCCCGATTGCGCCTGGGCGCAATCTCCTTTCCCCGCCGCGATTGGCAACGTTGGCCCTGTATCTGTCTAGTCGATGCCGAAGGCAATGCCAAAGTAAGCACCGCTCGCTCGGGCGTGAGGATCGCCAACGTTCCAAATCCGGGCCGCCTGCTATTAGAAACGTGGGCTACCTGCCGTTCACGTAGGCTGGCGGGCAGCTGCGATTCCATCTGTTCAGCCGGTCATGACGTGGAAGGCATCATCGGAACGACATCGCCTCTAGACTCTGGAAATAAACTTCCCACGAAATCGACAACTGCTTTAGGACGGTCCAACGCCAATGCGCCCCTGCGGAGCTTTTTTCGTACCGATCGCATCATGCTCGCGGGCCGACTTATCCCGGAATATGCTTTTCATTCGCGTGTCGCCCACATTCTTCGACATGGAGGCAGGTGTCGTCGCGTATTCGGGTGATCTTGATCGTGGCGAAGCGCGACCTGGTGGCTATTCTTAAGGCAGAGCTCGACCTCCCCGGCATTCAAGGCCCATTATCTCGACAATATCTGCGATGAGAGGGCCGAGCGAGCGTCGCCCGGCACGATGCGTATTTGATGTGCTCGACAGCTGGTCGCATAGACGACCTCGATATCGATCGAGGAGCCTAGCTGCCCATTTCCGATATCGCTTTCGCCATGGCCCGGCCGACTACGTCAGGAGAAAAGCGACTTTCGATGTTTTCCCTCGCGAGCGATGCTCGTTGCTTAGCGAGCCCCGGTTTGTCGTAGATTAACCGCAGGCTATCAACAAAATAGTCAAGATCCGGCTCGGCCCACACCTGGTTTTCGCCGTGCGGATACGCGCCAGGCGGCACATCCACTAGGCTAAAAGGCGACAAAAAGCTGTTCTCGGCGGACATGAATTCGAGATTACCGGAGTAGCCAGTCGCAATGACAGGCTTTCCGCGGGCCATACATTCGGCGAGAATCAAGCCAAAACCTTCACTGCGATGGGGTGAGATAAAGACGTCACACGCGCTTTGAACAAAGTCGATAGCGCCTTGGTCTATTCTGCTATCCATAACGACTAAACGCGCGTCCAGCGCCGCAAGCCGGCGAATTTCACGCGCGGCAGCATTGTCGGCGGTCGACGAGTGCGTCTTGATAACAAGCGTGGTCGGCTRCCCTGAATGAGAGGACGGAAAGGCGTCCATAAAAGCCTTGACCGCACCCAATGGGTTCTTTCGCTCAGCATAAGATGCAAGATCGAACATCGTGAGGACTGTGAACGATTCTTCTGGGAGCCCCAGGCGGCGCCTGGCATCGAGCTTGTCGATCAGGCGAACCGAGAGGGCTGGCGCAACTATCCTTACATTGGTGTGAGCCGCAGCAACAGACTGTCGCGTGAACTCGGAAGCTACCCAGATTTCGCTCAATTTCGACGCTTCGTCTCGCCACGGCGCGGGCAGCGAAGGCAACTCCCAATACCACTCACCAACTCGATATTTCGAACGCCAAAAACGCTGTTTGGTGTACATATCCAATGACGAATAAATATCTGGGTTAGCAAACAATATTGCCTTGCCATCTATTTCATCTGAATTTCTGATATCTTCGTTGTCTAACGGCGGAAGATAATCATCCACGCCTTCTATATTTAAATGTGCTGGACGCAATTCTGTGGTCTGCAGTGCGGCAAGGCGTGAGCGGGCGATCTGGCCAAGACCTTTTGGCGATCGGAATAGCCCGAAGAATACAACATCGTGGCGAATCGACGGATCACTAGGATTTTGACGTTCCAGGATTTCGGAACTCTCCGTTGAAGGAGCCCCAGATCGACAGCTGACTTTCCTTTTCAGCCGCCGAGTTGCCGACTTCCTGCCTCGCAATAGGCTGATCAGCAGCTGCTGGGTAAGGAAGCGAGCACCAGGAATGGTGTGATCCAAGACTATGATCCCTGAGCGGGCCATCTCACGGTAGAACCAGTCTGCGAACCTTCCCTTGAAAATGAGCCGGGCAACCCAAACCCGAAACCATACCCATCGCGAAACCGTTTCATCGGATCCCATTTTGGGGGATCTACCTTCGGTCAACATCTCGACTGCCTACCATTTTCTTGTTCGTGCTCACGTTCGCACCCGGGCCGTTATACGTATCGCAATGGCCCGGCATATTCTCATAAGCGACAAATCGCCTCCCGGATTGAGTTGCCCCAGTTTTTGTCCTGCGTTGAGCACACTGAGTAGCGGTCGACACTACCTTGCCAGTTTGAATTACGGCAAATGGGAGAGTCTAGTCTTGGAGCGATGTTCCATTTCTCATGTCTCCCAACCAGTCGCGAATGGAGGCACTTAGCGGAATAGTCCGACATCCGTCGCCAATGCAACGTGATCTCACCAGGCTATAGGTCGATTGTATTCTCAATTAAGATTCGCTAGACGGCCATAGCGGATGGGCCCAAGATTTCAAAGATGCCTGCCGGGCAAACATCGCCTGGGCAACAATGGGTGAATATGTCTGGATTGAAATTTGGAACCAGCGGCCTCCGCGGACTTGTAGTCGAGTTGGACGATGGGGTGTGCGCGGCGTACACTGCGGCCTTTTTGAAGCATGTGGCTGCGCCGCCAGGCGCACGTTTCCTCATTGGCTATGATTTGCGCGCCAGTAGCCCTCGCATAGCGAAAGCTTGTGCGGAGGCTGCGAAGGCCTTCGGCATGGCAGTCGAAAATTGCGGTCCGCTACCTACCCCTGCACTGGCACTGCGGGCGCTTACCCTGGAAGCCCCGGCAATCATGGTAACAGGCAGCCATATCCCCGCTGACCGCAACGGACTCAAATTCTATCGTCCCGACGGCGAGATCGAAAAGGCTGATGAGGCCGGAATCCTAYCTTTCCTGGGCGTCGAAGTGCCGCCTGTAGAAATGCCCGAGCCCGTCGACATCGTCGGACATGCTCTTGAAGCATATGGCGCACGCCTGGACGGCCTGCTTGGTGCTGGCGCCTTGGAAGGCCGGCGCATCGGTGTCTATCAGCACAGTTCGGTAGCGCGAGATTTACTGGTCGATATCCTGGCGCGGGCTGGTGCTGACGTCGTCGCCCTTGGCCGCTCGGATATCTTTGTTCCAGTCGACACGGAAGCTCTGCGCCCAGAAGATATCGTGTTTGCCAAGGAGGCGAGCAAGATACATCGCCTAGACGCGCTAGTGTCAACCGACGGCGATGCGGACAGGCCGCTGATCGCCGACGAAAACGGCCACTTTTTACGCGGCGACGCCATCGGTCTGCTTACCGCGCGTTTCCTGGGAGCTGACGCGGTTGTCACGCCGGTAACATCGAACACCGCAACCGAGCTCTGCGGCATGTTCAAGAAGGTTTATCGGACCAAGGTCGGCTCACCGTACGTCATTGAAGGAATGATTTCGGCCTGCAACGACGGCTTCCAACGGGTCGTCGGCTTCGAAGCGAATGGCGGTGTGCTTTTGGGATCCCCGCTCGCGACCAGCGGTGGGCAACTGGMTGCACTTCCAACCCGCGACGCAATTCTGCCCATTTTGAGTGTGCTTGGCATGGCCGCCAAAGAGGACGTGACAGTTTCTGCCTTGCTACGCACCGTTCCGCAGCGCTTCACATGCAGTGGCCGGATCGAACACGTCAACACAGAAGCTAGCGCTCCGTTTTTGCAAGGCCTGCTCGACGTTGACCAAAGAAGAGGGTTTTTCGCAGAGCTCGGCACGATCCTGGAATGCGACAACATTGACGGCATACGGGTCAAGTTTTCGAACGCAGAAGTCATCCACTATCGCGCATCAGGCAACGCTCCGGAATTGCGCTGTTACGCTGAAGCCGCATCGGAGCAGCGCTCAGCTCAAATTTTGCAATGGGGACTGCGCAGTGCCGAAGGCGTGTTGCGCGCAAAGGAAATAGGTCACGAATGAAGATCATCCCGACAATCATGAGCGGTGGGGCAGGTGCCCGGCTCTGGCCGATTTCGCGCGAGACGCACCCCAAGCCCTTTATCAAGCTCGCTGACGGAGCTAGCCTGCTGCAGCATGCCTTCCTGCGTGCTGCAACGCTGACGGATGTCGAACACGTTCTGACGATCACCAATCGCGAGTTGTTTTTCAAGACAGAGGACGAGTATCGCGAGCTCGACCGTACGGATATCGAGTGCACTTACCTGCTAGAGCCGATGGGGCGTGATACGGCCGCCGCCACAGCGATCGCAACGCTTCATGTCCAGCAGGTTTTCGGCGACGACGCCATAATTGTCCTGTTTCCTGCCGACCATATGATCCGCAACGTCGTTGCGTTTCGTGAAGCTGCCGCAAAGGCTATCGACTTGGCGCAAAGTGGCAGGCTGGTCACTTTCGGTGTCACTCCTGAGTATGCCGAAACTGGCTATGGCTACATTGAGGCCGACGGGTCGGATGTGGTTCGTTTCGTCGAGAAGCCCGACAGCGCGCGGGCCGGGGAATATCTCGCCTCAGGCCGTTTTTATTGGAATTCCGGCATGTTCTGTTTTTCAGCGCGAACGATGGTCGGGCTGATGGAAAAACACTCCCCTGAAATTCTTGAAGCATGCAGAAAGAGCATTTTCAGTTCGGCACGCTCGCCTGTGACAACCGGTACAAAGCTCGAGATTGACCGTGAACTCTTCGCGCAGGTCCCGAAAAACTCCATCGACTATGCCGTGCTCGAAAAGGCTGACAATGTTGCGGTCGTGGGCTGCGACATTGGCTGGAGCGATATCGGTTCGTGGAATGCTCTTGGCGATCTCATCGCCCCCGACGCATCAGGCAACAGATCGAACGGCGACACCGTCCTTGTCGGCACAGAAAATTGCTTTGTCCACAGCACAGACCGGCTTGTTGGCACGGTTGGTGTCAAGGACCTGGTGATTGTCGAATCTCCCGATGCTGTGCTGGTTGCCCACAAAGATAGCGTACAGAATGTGAAACAGCTGTTTTCGCATCTAAAAGAGAATGGACACGCAGCCCACAGCTTGCATCGGACCGTGCACCGGCCATGGGGTACTTACACCGTGCTCGAGGAGGGCGAACGCTTTAAAATCAAGCGGATCGAGGTAAAGCCCGGAGCCAGTCTGAGCCTCCAGATGCATCATCATCGCTCTGAACATTGGGTGGTTGTCAGCGGCACGGCAAAAGTGGTCAACGGCGACCGGGAGCTTATCCTAACCACGAACGAGTCGACCTATATCCCTTGCGGGAACAAGCACCGGCTTGAAAACCCTGGTATTATGCAATTAGTGATGATCGAAGTTCAAAGCGGCGATTACCTGGGTGAGGATGACATCGTTAGATTCGAGGATGTCTACGGTCGAAGCTAAAGTTGAGCATTCGATCGGTACAACCTTAGTACGCAAACAATTCTTGCGGTTCCATAGGGACGCAATAGACCCAAGCGGAGAGTTGAATTGGCCAAGAAAGCGTTGATAACCGGTATTACAGGACAGGACGGGGCCTATTTGGCAGAGCTGTTGCTCGGCAAGGGCTATGAAGTTCATGGCTTGGCCCGCCGTTCGAGTTCCTCCGATGTGAACTTGACCCGCCTCGAATGGCTGGGAATTGCGCGAGACGTGCGCATTATCGACGGTAATTTGCTGGACCTCTCCGGCTTGGTTCGCACCATACGCGAAGTAGCACCCGACGAAGTCTACAATCTCGCAGCACAATCCTTCGTTAAGTCGTCTTGGCAGCAGCCCATCCTGACAGGCCAGGTGACCGGTCTCGGCGTCACCAACGTGCTTGAAGCTGTCCGTTTGGAAAAGCCTGACGCGCGCTTTTATCAAGCATCGTCGTCTGAGATGTATGGCCTTATCCAGGAACCGATGCAGTCTGAATCAACGCCTTTCTATCCGCGATCACCCTATGCCGTGGCAAAACTCTACGGCCATTGGCTGACGGTGAATTATCGCGAGAGTTTTGGCCTGCACGCATCAAGCGGCATACTTTTCAACCACGAGTCGCCGTTGCGTGGCATTGAATTCGTAACGCGCAAGGTTACCGACGGCGTGGCGCGCATCAAGCTAGGATTGGCGAAGGAGTTGCGCCTTGGCAATATCGACGCCAAACGTGACTGGGGTCATGCGAAGGACTATGTGCGCGCGATGTGGCTGATGGTGCAGCAGGAGGTGGCCGAAGACTACGTCGTTGCCACTGGCGTAACTACGACAGTGCGCGACATGTGCAAGATCGCCTTTACCCATRCCGGCCTCAATATCGACGATCATTTGATCATCGATCCAGCCTTTTTCCGCCCCGCCGAAGTCGACGTMTTGCTGGGCAATCCGCAAAAGGCGAAGTCCAAGCTCGGTTGGCAGCCAGAGATTTCCCTCGAAAAGATGATCGTGGAAATGGTCGAAGCAGATCTGAAGCGCTTGGCAAGGCTCGTCTAATGGCCGGCTGCAGCGATGTGATGAAGCTCTGACATGCCAGCTGAAAACCGTATCCTTGTTACCGGTGCGACTGGCTTTGTGGGCGGCTGGCTTCAGCGCGAGCTGGCGGCGCGCGCGCAATCGACAAGGTTAGAGGTTTTCGCTGCAGGCCACGGGAAATCCGGCGCCAGAAACCTCGATATCACTGACTATGATCAGGTTTCTCGTCTGATCCATGAGGTTCGGCCCACAGCCGTAATTCACCTGGCGGCCGTAGCCGCGCCAGCGGAGGCCCGCGATGCGCCCAAGCGGGCTTGGGACGTTAATCTGAATGGAACGATGAACCTTGCCTACGCGGTGCTGGAGAGTGCTCCCGAAGCCCGTTTCGTCTTCACGAGCAGTTCCGAAGTTTATGGGGCGTCGTTCAACGACGTGCCTGGCGCGCCCGTCACAGAAAACGCCGTATTAAAACCGATGAATGTGTACGGCGCAACAAAGGCGGCGGCGGACATTCTCGTGGGGCAGCTGGCTCGTGACGGCCTGAAG
>NZ_JBFUIP010000155.1:0-13661 GCF_056401815.1 Aminobacter sp. P4_D5
GCCAAGGCCGAGATGTTTGCTCCAGGCTCAAAGCTCTTGGCCACCATCGCCGCTTTGAACGCATCAGACCAGCGCCGACGACGCGCAATTGGCGCACCTTCAAACGGAGCCGGAAACGCCTCAATCAAATGAAAATTTCTATCCGCAGGCATAGGCGTAGACATAGAACATGGCACCAATCTGGATCGCTCGTGCCAAATGTCGCCTGAAGCTTTACCTAAAACCAGATGGGATGCCCTTGGCGCTTACTCAGCAGTAGGCATACGGTTTCGCCATTTCCTCAGTGACCACGCGTCCTACCGTTAGAAAGCGGGACATGATCAATCCCACTCTTCATCATCTGCAATGAGTTGTGCGTTCTCAGCTAGCTGTGCAATCTGAAGTGCGCCCATGCCTATCTACGCCGACACAGTGATGTCTTGGAACTGCGCGGCGAGGTTTGAGGTGTTGAACCTGTTCGCTGAGGCTTGGTTGGCCGCTACATCGTGGAAGCGCATAGCGTTATTCGAATTCGGGGTCTACCGGCTCGGGCTCCGCTGTGGCAACCTCGGACCGTTCATTGCGCTCCCGACGCGTCCCCCCATTCTCGTCGAGCGTGTTGAGCCGGACATGCTGAGCGACGTGCTCAGCCAGCACCGGCCCTATTTCGCGAAAAAGCGGCTTCGTCCCCCAGCGCCGTATCGATCTGCTTGGCGATCCAGCCAGCAGCGAGGAGCTTGCCGACGTTGATCTTGGTCAGGGGTGAATTGGGATCACCGTCCAAGTTAGGCTGTTCGCCGTAGACCTCGGCCTTCTTCCGTTGGCAGGCGAGAGCAACGGCTTCTCCCATTTCCAGCCGACAATCGCTGCAGACAGGATCTCGGCGGTGTTGTCCTCGATCTTCGCGGYAGTGACGGTGTTTCGGCCCCCTCGAAGCGCACGGTTCTTGATCGCCCGCTCGACCTGCTTAACCCGATCATCTTCGAGGCTGACGCATTCGATGGTCAGGCCGATCGATGCACCGGTGGCAGGGTGCTTGATGTCGACGCTGATAGTCGACGGCTGAATGGCAAGAATGTCCATGATCTGCTCCGGTTATGCGGCGATGACGTTGGCCGTGCCGCCGCTTGTCGCGGACGCGGTGCCTGCGGGGTTGGTGACCGTCTCAACGACGGTGATCGCGGCGCCGAGGTCGCCGGCGACCGGGACATAGGTCGCACCAATTGCGCCTTTGATGTTGGCGGCACCCTTCTTCCACTGGTAGGTCAGCGCCGGCTCACCGGACCAACGACCGGCCACAGCGGTAAGCGTCTGGCCGACCTGGGCGATACCAGCGATGGCAGGCAGGCGAGAGTTGACCCGGGTTGACGACAATCTCCTTCTGCACAAGGCCGCGCGTGAACACTTCGAGATGAAGTCTTCGTTCCGGCCGTTCGGGCGCTTCGGGCCGGTCACCAAGCCGCGATTGAAGTAGACCGAGTTGGTGTGGCTCGCGTCGGGCGCGTCGGCGTCTTCGAATTTCGTCGCGTAGTAGAACTTGGTCGCCGCTGCAGCGTGCATGGCAATCTGGCCGGCGTCGATCGGGTTGCGGGCGCATTCGACGTCAGGATCGCCAGCGTTGCTGATGCCCTTCTGCTTCTGGGTGACGTCGGTCGCCAGCTCGTCGTAGCTGACGATGTTCGTGTTCATGCCGGTCTCGCCGACGGAACCGACGTTGCCGACCTCGATATAGGTCAGCGCCTCGAACTGTGCCTGGCTGAGATCGGCAGGCTGCGGCGTGGCGCAGATATAGAACTTCCTGCCCCTGTTGGTGTTCGCCATCGGGGTTGCTCCTTATCAATGGCTGACATAAAAACGGCCCCGCGCTAGCGAGGCCGGTTACCCGGATGGCCGGGGATGGTTCCCATTGCTGGATGGGCTTGTTAGGCTGCACCAATGAAGGTGAAAGCTCTCAGTTTTAGAGGGACAGCACTATTCCTCGCCCTCGCTTCGGCGACGGGTTGCGCGTCCCAAGGTGCTTCTGGCCGTGTCAATCAATCGCAATACGCTGTAACTTCGTGCAACGATCTCAACAACGCGATTGGCAAAACCTCGGCGAACATTTCGACGACGGCAATCAATCGCGGCAAGGTGAGCCAGTGGAATATTCCGTTCTGGGCACCGGGAGGCGCCAAGGCTGTCTCGGCAATCAAGAGCAGGCAATCAGCCAAGATCGACCAGTTGCAACAAGAACAGGCCGCCCTCATCACCGCCAGAAGACATCAGTGTAGCTGACTGCCCTACCCGAAGCACTCGTATCTGATCGTCACCGGGACATGCCAATGCGTGTCCTCGGCAAAGGCCGGCGCGACGTCTGAGGCCTTGGCTACCCTGACGGTGATACCGTCTCGGCGCATCGGCAGATCTGCCGGGAAATGCGAGGCCACTTTGCCTGCGATCTCCGTTGCCGCGGGTGTCCCTGCGCCCGCGAGTCAGATAGTTGCGCAGTTGATCGGGCTGGCCAGAAACCAGCTCTTGGCGCGCTCGGGCAACAGCGTGCCCTGAGATGCGGTGAGTCCGATCACCCCTCCCTCTCGCAGCCCTGTGACCCGGTTCACCCTGCCGACGACATCGAGCGCCGTCCGTGTCGAGTTGTCGCCTCGCTCCAAGCCAGCAGTAAGCGCTGTGCGAATGCCTTCCTGCTGATCGGCAATGATGTTCGAAACCATCGTGGTCGAGTGATACCGAAGCCAGTTCTCGGCCTCGACGTTGCGCGCGTCGAACCGGATGACGAAGCGGTGGCCTTCCGGGTCACGCAGCGCCGGCATCTGCTCGACAGTGGCAACACCGCCGCCGTTGAAAGCCTGCCTGATCGCCTCGTCCAAGGGGTGGAATGCCGCCTCGTCGAGATGCATCGCAGCAATGGCGCCGTTGATATCGCCACGCTCAAGGCATTCGACCACCCGCCGAAGCACGAAGTTCGACCGGATGTCGTCGATTGCTTCCAGGAAGGCAGCGCGAAGTGCTGGCTCGTACTGGCCGACGAGGATTTCATTGCTGCCGGGGAGTGAGGCGGACGAGCATTTAGACTCCTACGGAACTTTCCGCCGCCAAGTGAATTTGCCATCTATGACGGTGGAATTCTTACTCGCGCTAGCGTTGGTCGCGTACTTGATCGCGAGTGCGGCCTATTCCTAAGCTGCGCACCACGCCTCAATACAAGCTGTTCGGCTTGAGCATCCGAGTTTCGATAGATTTGCATCAATGCTATCCTCCTCAGCGAAAAAGAGATCGGCAATGATTCTGAGTGAGATTGTAAAGCGGTCGGGTGGCAACTTCGCTATTTTTGCCATCTGTGCATTTGTGCTCTGGATTTGGGCCACGCTGATAAATGGTCTTGCTCAACTCTTGCATCTTTCGACGCCTGACCGCCTGACAAGTGTCGCAACTTCAGTCGCAGAGTCATCCACGTTGCAGGCGATCGTCAGCATCTGGCTTCTCACCGCCGCTGTTGCGATCGCCTTTCCAAGCATTTGGCGGCCACTATCCACGACCACAACGTTGATGTTCGACGTCGGCTACGGGGTCCTTGGAGCGCTTACAGGCTTCGGCTTAGCTATCGGGCTTTTCGGCGGCGGCTGGCATATCTTCATCTGGGCTTTGATCTACAGCGTGATCATTGCAGTCGGTTATGCGCTAGTTCGTTGGTTGTTGCCGCTTTCCGACATGCCGTCATACGGAAAGGGTCGTTGGGTTCTGACCTGTATTCTGTTCGTGGCGTCCCCTTTCATTCTTCTTTGGGGGTAGGTCAGCCCGCCACGAATGCAATGTACGACACAGCCGTCCCCGCCGCTGGCAATGGCCGCAAGTCCTTCATGACATGTTCGGCGCCGTCGATGACCAGCACGTCCGACATGGCAGGCTCTATGGCTGGCACGGCGAACGTGACCTGGTTGTCGGTGGCCACGATCAGCGTGCCATCGACGTATTTCTGCTCAACCCGGCGCACCGTGGCGTCGAGCGGATAGATGGTGACCGTCGGCGCCCGGCTCCCATGGCGTAGCTGGGTCGGGTTCGCCTGTGGTGGTGCGATTCAGCGAGACAACGCCCTGCTTGAACTCGGCAAGGAGTTCGGACGCCATTTCCTGCATCTCGGCGTAGAAACCGGTCATTTTGATCTATCGTCCTCAAAGCACCGGGGTTCCACTGCACTGGAATCTCAGGTAGGCGACATCGCGGAGTATTAACTTGGAGAGTATTGATGTCCGACGAGTTTCCGAATTCTAGCAATCTGCTCATTGAGCTCACCGCTGACATTGTCGCGGCATATGTTTCGAACAATCCAGTGCCCGTCGTAGAGCTTCCAGGCCTAATTGCGCAGATCCATTCCAGCATCGGCAAGCTCGGCACCCCAGCCGCACCGGCTGAAGAACTCACACTTCGGATGCCCATCAAGAAGACGGTCACGCCCGAATACATAATCAGCCTGGAAGACGGTAAGCAGTACAAAACGCTTAAGCGGCATCTTTCGGGATTGGGTCTGACCCCTGACGAATATCGCGCCAAGTGGTCGCTGCCGAGAGATTACCCAATGGTAGCTCAAAGCTACTCGGCAAGGCGTTCAGAATTGGCGAAGAGCCTCGGGCTTGGTCGCAAGCCTGCCGAGAAGACGCCTGTTAAGCGAGCCGGACGGAAACCGAAGGCATAGCTAAACCACCGAGATGCCCATGCCGACGGGTGTTGGCTCCAGCAGCGGAGCCAGCAGTCCGTCGATGACCGAAACTACAGGGCCGGCAATCGCACCCGTTGACTGTTCGCCCTGAGCAAAGAACTCGCGCTCGACGGTGTTGACTTTCTGCCGCTTCACGCGCTTGGCTGGGTCGGCGACCACCGAGAGCGAACCCGGTGCCCTCAGTTCGAGCAACGCTGCGTCATAGCAGGCGTTGACGACGCGCAGCGGGATCAAATCGGAAGCGAGCGCCGCACCGAATGCCGAAGCACCGGTGCGGGGCCATGCCCGTTCCTGCTCAGCGCCTCCCGTCGGCACTCCTGAGAGCCGCAGCCCATAACTGCCGTCGACGTAGGTGCTGCCTCGCTGGCGGGCCGCGCCAATGTCGCCAGCAGGCACGGTGTAGCCGGCGGCAAGGGCATAGGCGGTGAAGTCATCATTCGTTCCGTAGCCGGCCATACCCGATCCTTATCTTGACGAAGGCTCATGAGGCATTTTGTCTTTGCGACCAAAGGCCTAGCGCCTTTATTTCGTGACAATCACATTGATGGTGTGGGTGGCGCCACCACCGGCGCACCAGCAATGAGATAAGCCCTCTCGGTCCACCGAACAGGGTGCAAGGAGATACAAAATGATTGTCCGTCGGTTCTGTCAGTCTTGTGCAGGACCCATTCCACGCGCTGCTCCTCGCTGCCCGTGGTGCCTTAGAAGTTACGCGACTCCTCGTAGCCTTCCGGAACACCTGTTCGGAACGAACCGTGGAGAGGAAGGGCGGACACCCGATCGGATTGTTGATCCGGCGCGCTAGCCTTTTGGGCAGGTGCGTTACCGCACTTAGCCCTTGGCTTGCATAATCAGGCAGTCAGGCCCGGCAGTTTTCCGCCGGGCCCATTGGTCACGGTTGGGTAGCGAGCTCTTCGAGCAATGATCTCAGCCTTGTTGGCAGGCGTCTTGTCGCCGAGCAGCTTAGAGGCCGCCGATTTGAACGACATGAACGGCACGCTCTTGTCGTCGACCATGGCGAGGACATCGGCCGCAGTCTTTGGTTGATCGCCGTCGGCCGGTTCCGTCTTGGACTTACCGGCCGGCTTCATCTCGACACCATTGGCCTTCGTGCGATCGATGAACTCGTCCGAAACATCGCCCTCGATGTCGATGACGCGTTCCTTGCCGGGCAGCACATCCTCAGTTCCGCCCCACACCTTGAAAGCCTTGGTGCGATGCGTGTTGTTCTTGATATGGAATTTCATGGTCTCGTTCTCCGCCAGAGGGAGACAAGGGCCGAAGCCCCTTAGCTGTTGCCCACGGCCTTGCGCAGCACGTCGGGGCGTCGGCAGAAATACAGCGGGTACGAGTAGAGCTCGCCGCGCGTCCTGGGTGCTGTCGGCCTGCCTGTCACGCCAAGCACGCACGCTGTCAAAGGCCGGAATGTCGACGATCTTGCGGGGTAGCCAAGCGCCACGGTAGGCGTTGATCACTTGCTCGTCGCTCAGGATCGGCATCAAATAGAACGAGCTAGCCGCCTTGTCGCGATCGGTCCCGAGACGGGACACGAGGTTGGTCAGGCTGTCGCGGGCGAGAGCCAGGATATTGGCCATTCATTTTCTTTCCGGTGATCACGAATGGAAATCCGTGCGGAACGGTTCGCCAGTTCAGGGGTTAGAAAAGTCCCAGCCCCGAAAAAGGAGAAAAACATGGACCATACCAATCACGTACGCCTCGCCAGCAACGAGCTGAACGCTTCCATTCTTAAGGGTGCGGCTGTTTATGGCGCTGACGACGAAAAGGTCGGCAGCGTTTCGCATGTGCATGGAACCGGCGTTTCGAGCGAGATCGTAATCGACGTCGGCGGCTTTCTTGGCATCGGTGCCAAGCCAGTTGCTGTTGCGGCTACTGAGTTGGATTTCATGCGCGACGAAGATGGAGACGTCCACGCTGTTACGACATGGACGAAGGAACAGTTGAAAGAGATGCCAGAGCATCGCGATTACTGATGGATCAAGGCCCGGTTCTGCCGGGCCTTTTTCTACCTAGATGTTGTCCAGGGTGAACGTCGAGCCCAGCGCAAGCTCATTCAGAGCATCGGCGAAGGCATCAACCTGATCGTCATGCTGAGCATTCGGGAAAGAACAGACCTCATCGAGGAACGTTTCCTTCCATGACCCGCGCACCAGCCTCACATTGCCCGCTTCCGCCTGCGCCGACGCGGGTTTGGCGCGCACTGATTTCTCGCCCGTCGGCCGAACAGCAATCACGTCGTAGCCTGCCAGCAGCTTGACTTTGGTGGCGGCGTCGGCCGTACCGGCAGCGCCTGGGTCCTCTGGCATCCTGATCCTTACGTCCAACCCATCTTGGCTCGCCGTGTTCTTCAGGTTTTTCTCTACGTCGGCGGGCGACCAGCGATCGCGCTTGACATCCTCGACGTAGAAACACCACCGACACGAGCCATTCGAAGCCCGACGGACCAGTCAGGCTTTTTGCCTAGCTTCTGCACGGTTGCTGCAAAGTCCCACGCCCTGCATCGAACCGCGCCGACGGGGACCGCATCAACGATCTCGAAGTCGCCGCGCTGGAACATGCCACCGGAGCGAGGTGTCGGCCGCTGCTGGTATTGACCAGCATACGCATAAGAGCCCTTGGCCTTCTTGAGGCGTTCGATTTCAGTCGGCGGGAACCGCTCAGGAAACAGCAGCTCCCCGTCTTCTGTCCGAGGGTCCTCAAAGAACAGTTCGCCGCCAACATAGGTGCGGCAGACGGTTTCCGGTTCGAACTCCATGGGCAGGTTCAAGTGGATGAACCCGATATCGAGCTCCAGCGCCACCGCCGCGACGTCCTGCTCATGGAGCTGCTGCATGATGATGACGATGGCCGAAGTGGTCACATCGTTGAGGCGGTCGGAAATACCCTCTCGGAAGATGCGGACGGCAGATTGACGCTCCGTGTCGCTCTCTGCCGTTTCCGTCGAATGCGGGTCGTCGATCTTTACCCGATCGCCGCGGCCACCGGTCATCGAACTGAACGGGCGCGCCTCTCCATCATTGTCAGGTTGCGGATCCGTGTGTTTTCAATGCCGGTGCGCTGCGACACGATCTGGTCGGGCGACTGGTCGAACGACAGGATTTGCACCGGGTAGCCGAGCGAGGCGGCGTGGTCCACCCCCTGCATTGCCATCGACGTCTTGCCCTCACCGGACGCGGACAGCATGCCGACCAAGCTCCCGGCTTCCATGTCGCCGCCGAGAATGTCCCGCAACTGCACCAGGGGGAGCGGGATCGCCGGTTTCTTGATCCGGGCCGCGAACGATTCGAGGATCAAATCGACCGTGCCATTAACGCTTTCGTCGCCGGCATCATCCTTCACGCTGGCAAGCGCTTCCTCAATCTTCGCTTCGGCATCCTGTCCGATCTGGCGTGGCGGCATGTCCACCGGAGCGTCATAGGCGACGGCCACCATGTCTTGACCGATGATGATCAGATGCCGGCGAACTGTCAGATCAACAATTGCCTTGGCATAGTCGACAGCGTTGACGACCGTGACGGCCTCGACCGCGAGCCGAACGACATACTGAGCGACGGTCAACTCGCCGATCATGTCGCCTGCCGGAAGAAAGGTCTTCAGCGTGACTGGCGTGACCGCCTTGCCCTGGCGGAACAGATCGCCCGCCACGTCATAGATTTTGCGATGAATAGGCTCATAGAAGTGGCTCGCCGACAGCTCACCCGACACCGCGCCATAGGCGGCGTTGTTGACAAGGATGGCGCCCAAAACCGCCTGCTCGGCCTCGACATTGTTTGGCGCCTCGCGCCACAGATCGCCAGGATGCCCGTTCATGCAACCGTCTCCCCGCACATGCGTTGGTAGCGATGGAACTCAAACCAGCCATATGGGTCAAAGAGACCGACTTCCCGCGACGCGAGATCGCGTCGGTCCCTGATGCCGTGGAATTTCTCGAAGCGTGGCCCCGCGACAAGCGCAATCCGTTCTTCGATCTGGCCGAGAATGCCATGCAGGCTGCGATCAATGGATCGATACCGGTCGAAGAGGCCAGAGAAGCCTTTCAGTCCTTTTGCAGAGAGCAAGGGATATTGGATCAAAATCCGTTGAAAGACTGAGCCGCGGACGGTCGCTACCCTTGAAGCAAGAACCCGGCGTCGCCATTTCTCAGTCAGCTTGTCGCGACCTAGCGYGGCGATTCCCGCGCTTGCTCACAAAACGGTCCAAGACCATGGAGKAAGTGTTGATACCCCAAGTCTTTTCCCGCTCGATATTCGTGAAAGATAGTGATGAAGGCGTCATCGAAATTGCGAACGTTGCCGATGCGACCGACTTTCTTTCCACATGGCCGGAAAGTAGGCGCGGTCCAATCTATAAGACGGCCTTGCGTGCGTGCCATGCCGCGCGAGATGGGCAACTGACTGTTGATGGTGCGCGCAACGCGTTCGCTGGATTCGCGCGATCGGTCGGAATAAGAGAGCCCGACGCGGCTTCGATCGATCCGTGGAAGGTCAAGCCAAAGACTGGCCGGATGCCTCTCTGAAGGGTAGCTCACGCTGCCACTCCCTGCCGCATCATCTTGAACCGCTGGCAGGCCTCGCCGGCTATGGCGATGCCGACTGCCTGGCGCTGCAAAATTGGGTTTTTACAGAGCGCGCTGTTGAAGGTTTTAGCCTGAGGAGCGCCCCCGATATACCGTGCCTTCGGCCTGACCGTCCGGACCCCGCGCGACGGTAATGCGGTCGAGTTGCGGGAGGTGATGCTCCATCCGTTCCCAAATCCAGCGCGCTACATTCTCCAGCGATGGCACGCCAAGACCGTCGATCTCATTGAGATATTTATGATCAAGTAGTTTTCGGATAGCCTCGATCCGCTCTTCCACTTCGTAGAGATTGGCCGGCCAACCAAAAACGGGGTCGGGAGCACCTATCAAGTGAACACTAACTCTAAACGAATGACCATGGAGCCCGGAAAAGGGCGCCAATTGGTGAGCTGCCTCAAAAGTGAACTCCTTGAACGTCTCAATCATTGGCAAGCTGGGACCTATCTGAGTTGTAAAAGTTCGTGGCAATCTGCCATCAGACACCCACGCGGTCAAACGAGTTGCCGCGAATGCCACTGCTTCTTAACTTTAGTGCTCACGGCATTTGGAAAATTGTTGCGATGGGCCGTCAATTCGGTCTTCATCAGCAGCGGCACCAAGCGGTGCAGAACGACAGTTTCAGGGGAGAGCTCGCAATGTATCACGTTTCGTCTTCGATCGTCCGGACCGTGGCGCTGGCATCGTCAATTGCGCTCCTGGCGCTGTCGGCCGCCAAATCGGAAGACGGAAAACTCCCATCACCCAAGGGCCCTCCGATTCTGACAATCGAAGGCAAGATTGGTGTGACCAATTCAGGCAACACTGCCGTATTTGATCGAGCCATGCTCGAAGATCTAGGGGTCACATCATTCGAAACCATGACACCATGGTTTACCGGACCGGTTAAATTCGAGGGCGTCCCTCTTGATCGGATCATGAAGCTCGTTGAAGCAGATGGCGATGAGGTCGTCGCAATAGCGCTCAACGACTACAGTACGACAATCCCGCTAAAGGATTTTGCAGAGTTCGACGTGCTCCTAGCTCTCAAGCGTGATGGTCAATATATGTCCGTCAGCAACAAGGGTCCCCTCTTTATCGTCTATCCTTTTGATCGTGATTCCGAACTTCAGAGCCAAAAATTCTATTCACGCTCAGTTTGGCAGCTTGCACGCTTGGTTATACGGTAGGCCCATAACATGGGACCGTTGTTGGCGCCTGGCTCTCGCCGCGCGTTCGCATTTCATTTGCTGAAAACTCTACTGATCGGCACCATCGCCGCCTTCGCCATTGCCGCGATCTATTTGTCGTTCGTAATCTTTGAACGTCAGGCGTCGATAGGCAAAATCTCCCGATATGACGTGGCCTGGAGTGCCAGCCAGGGGATGAATGAGTATCTGCGGTTGTATCAACGCGTTACTGCCATTGCGGCCTCGCCGAATGAGCCACTCGTTGCCGATGCGCAACTCCGCTTTGATATATTGAAAGGGCGGCTTGACCTCTTCACAAGCGGTCAATTTCAAGCGTTTGTCAGTGAGGCTTCGGAGCGAGAAGACACTGTCAAGCGGCTGTCTGAGCTTATCAAGCAGCTGGACGGACCCATGGGTCGCGTCGGTGAACCTGTAGTCGCCCAATCGATATTGCGGTTGATGGCGCCGCTGGAAGCTGACTTGATTGGCCTAGCCTCGCAAGCCAATCACTATAGCGCCGCGCAGATGGCGAATGTCGACAACGAGCTGCTACGTCTCCATAGCACTTTCTCGGCAGTCGCCGTTGGTTTCTTTCTTTGCAGCTTAGCCTTTATCGGATTACTCCGATGGCACAATCGCCTACTGACGCAAACTTACGATACACTCAACGGCGTGAATGCAGATCTCCGGCGTACCTCCGACGATCTAGAGGCTGCAAATGCTGCGGTTTTGCAAGCCAATCATGCGTTAGTGACTCAGAACGGTTTGTTCGATGCGGCCCTCAGCAACATGTCACAGGGCCTTTGTATGTTTGATGCCGATCAACGTCTCATAGTAAGCAACAGCAAGTTTGCTGCGATGTATGGTCTTTCGAGCGATAATCTTGCGCCTGGAACAACGCCGGAACAAATTAAATGGAGCTCCATCAGAGCTGGAACCTCCATGCAACCAAATGCCGAACTCCTCTATTGGAAGCAACAACAGCTAATTGACCAGGGCAAGCCCGGAATCTTGCTGCAGAAGCTGTCCGACGACCGCATCGTTTCAGTGTGCCATCAACCGATGGATGCGGGTGGCTGGGTCGCCACCTACGAGGACATCACTGAACGTCATCAGGCGGAAGCGCGCATAGCACATATGGCGCGCCATGATCCGCTAACTGGGCTTCCCAATCGCCTGCTGCTTCGTGAGCGCTTGGAACACATGTTAACAGAAGGTCTCACTCATCAGCAGGACACTGCGGTTCTCTGCCTTGATCTGGATAACTTCAAGAACGTCAACGACACGCTCGGCCATCCTGTTGGCGACGCATTATTGCGCGAGGTCGCAGCCCGGATATTGGGGCTCGTTCGTGAGTATGACGTGGTCGCCCGGCTTGGGGGTGATGAATTCATTGTTGTCCAGCCCGCTGTTAGCGGCGACGAGGCAGGACGGGTGGCAGAACGCCTAATCGAAGCCCTTGAAGAGCCTTATCAGCTTGACGGTCACTTGGTAGTTATCGGCGCAAGCATCGGAATAGCGCTGGCGTCCGAAACAACCGATCCTGACGATTTGGTGAAAAACGCCGACCTAGCGCTCTATCGTGCCAAAAGTGATGGGCGCGGGACTTATCAATTCTATCAGCCGGAGATGGACGATCGGTTGCAACGCCGCCGCATGATTGAGCTCGACCTCCGAGCAGCCGATTTCGACAAGGAGTTCGAACTCGCTTTCCAGCCGATCGTTAGTCTCCAAAGCAAGGAGGTCACGACGGTTGAGGCGCTGTTGCGGTGGCCAGGGTGCCAACGCGGTCCGATTTCGCCAGACGAGTTTATCCCAATAGCTGAAAGCACGGGTCTAATTGTACAGCTTGGCGCGTGGGTGCTGGAAAATGCCTGCCGAGAAGCAATGCGCTTACCGGGGAACATCAACGTCGCCGTCAATTTGTCGCCGAGCCAATTCAGAAGAGGTAACATCGTCGACACAGTTTCTGGAGTGCTCTCGATGACAGGCCTTCCCGCCGAGCGCCTTGAACTAGAGATCACTGAGTCCCTTTTGCTTGACGATAGTAAGGAATCCTTGCTTGCGCTGAACCGACTCCATGCGCTCGGAGTTATAATCTCGCTCGATGATTTCGGGACTGGTTACTCGTCGCTCAGTTATTTGAGGAATTTTCCGGTCGATAAGGTCAAAATCGACCGCTCCTTCATCGCGGAGATCGTGGGAAATCGAGACCATATGGCTATTGTTAGCGCGATTGTGAACCTTGCCCATGCCCTAGACATAACCACCGTAGCTGAGGGCGTTGAAACAGAAGAACAGCTGCTGATTATTCGGGCCACCGGATGCGACGCGGTACAAGGACATTTTTTTAGCCCGCCCAGGCCGATTACACAACTTCAGCAATATCTCCAAAGGCAGCCCCATCAGTTGACGCTCGCGTAGCCCGGGTCGGAACTATACGGAGCCGCTATGCGTTCGAAGTGGCAAAGGAGACCGCTATGTTGAGAACGATCGCACTGTTAGCCGTTGGCTACGCCTTCTATCGCTTAGGCCGAGAATTCATTGCCAGCGTTCCGTCTGATTTCAAGCCCATGCCTGCGACGCCAATGAAGCCTAAAAGGCGATCGCCTGCGGCCAAAAATTCGACTTCGACCAAACGTCCCACCGCCAAGGCCGCGTCAGCCACAACGCACTGATGAGGCTGCGTGCCGTCCGGTCGAGTTATCGCCCATACTTTCGGAAGAACATTAGCGAGCCGCAGCGCTCAATGGGGTTACAATCATCAGTTCGTGGCCAGGCGCCGTTGATGTTGCCTTTCTCCCGATCTTTGACCGGGTGTTGATTTCCACTGCGAGCTGACCCGGCGTTTCCACCGAGAAGTTCTCAATGGAAATATCGGGCTGCGCCGGGTCAGCTCGCAGTGGAAATCAACAGCTCACATACACAGCGGAATTCTGTCCGGCCGCCGGACCGGTGTCAACAACGGCCATGTGGCCCCGGCAGAACTTCAAGCCTTTTCCGAAATCCGCAACAAATGTGCCGCGCGCGTCTCTATGACCCCGCGGATGACTTTCAGGATTTCATGTGTAATGCCCGCCTCCTCGAATTCCGCCAGTAGCTTGTCGGCCTGCCCCCCAATGCGCCCTGCCAGTTCGGTCATGTCCTTGACCAAAAGGCGCTGCGCGCCGCGCGTGTCCGGGACGAGCGCGAGCCACTGCTTCAGCTGTAT
>NZ_JBFUIP010000156.1:0-13639 GCF_056401815.1 Aminobacter sp. P4_D5
CCACAGCTCACCACAGCTCAGCCAAAGGCCGCGCCTGAAGCCAAGCCCGCCGCGAAAGCCAAGGCGAGTGTAGCGCCTGCCAAGGCCCCGGCACCGAAAGCGGCACCAGCCAAGGCTGCGGCGCCCAAGAAGACTGTCGCTGCGAAGGCGACCAACGCAGGAAAAGCCTCGTGAGCGCCGAAGACGACGAGATCGAAAAGTCCTCGGCCCCACTTCTCGAACATCTGATCGAGCTGCGTACGCGGCTGATGTGGTCCATCGGCGGCTTCTTCGCCGCCTTCCTGGTCTGCTTCTTCTTTGCCAAGCAACTGTTCAACCTGCTCGTCATCCCGTTCAAATGGGCGACGAAATGGGCAGGTCTCGATCCGCACAAGGTCGAGCTGATCTACACCGCGCCGCAGGAATTTTTCTTCACCCAGATCAAGCTTGCCATGTTCGGCGGCCTGGTGATTGCTTTCCCGCTGATCGCCACGCAGATCTACAAGTTCATCGCACCCGGTCTCTACAAGAACGAGCGCAATGCCTTCCTGCCGTTCCTGATCGCCTCGCCTGTCCTGTTCTTGATGGGCGCGTCACTGGTGTATTTCTTCTTTACCCCAATGGTGATGTGGTTCTTCCTTGCCATGCAGCAGGCCGGCACCGACGATCAGGTGCAGATTTCGCTGCTGCCCAAGGTGTCGGAATATCTCAGCCTGATCATGACGCTGATCTTCTCCTTCGGCCTGGTGTTCCAGTTGCCGGTGGTGACCACGCTGATGGCGCGGGTGGGCCTGGTTAGCTCGCAGGGGCTGGCTGACAAGCGCAAATGGGCGATCGTTCTTGCTTTCGTGGTGGCGGCCGTGCTGACGCCGCCAGACCCGGTCAGCCAGATCGGCCTTGCCCTTCCCACGATCCTTCTTTACGAGATTTCCATCTGGACCGCCCGGATGATCGAAAAAAAGCGCGAGAAGGATCGTGTGGCGAGCGAAACGCAGGACGCGGGCGAAAGCACCGCCGAGAAGCAATCGCCAGCAGCATCGACCTCGCTCGAAGGCACAGGCAGCGGCACCAACGCTAGCTGACAGCCCGATCCGCCGTCGCGGTCGTTTCGACAACCGCGACGACCGGAATTTTTAAATGCTTGATATCAAATGGATTCGTGAGAACCCTGGGGCGCTTGCCGATGCACTTGGCAAGCGCGGGCAGTCGGCCGAGGTGGCGAGAGCCACCGTTGACGACCTGATCGCCAAGGACGAGGCGCGTCGCGCCCATGTCTCCAAGCTTCAGGAAGCGCAGGAGCGCCGCAATGCTGCATCCAAGGAGATCGGCAATGCGATGCGCTCGGGTGATTCCGCACTCGCCGAGAAGTTGAAGACCGAGGTCGCAGAGATCAAGGGCTTCATCCAGGACGGCGAAGGCCGCGAGCGTGAGCTCGACAAGGCGCTCGACGCGGCACTTGCCGTGATCCCGAACGTGCCGCTCGAAGACGTGCCGGTCGGCAAGGACGAAAACGACAATGTCGTGCTGCGCAAGGTTGGCACGGTTCCGCCGCGCCCGAACTGGGTGAAGGAGCATTTCGAGATCGGCGAAGCGCTCGGCCTGATGGATTTCGAGCGTGCCGCCAAGCTTTCCGGTTCGCGCTTCACCGTGCTCAAGGGGCAGCTGGCGCGCCTTGAACGCGCCCTTGGCCAGTTCATGCTCGACCTGCACACCACCGAGCACGGTTACACCGAGGTCCAGGTGCCGCTTCTGGTGCGCGACGATCCGCTCTACGGTACGGGCAATCTGCCCAAATTCGAGGAAGATCTATTCTTCGTGCCGCATGGCGACAGTCGCCTGGGCCTCATTCCGACCGCCGAGGTGCCGCTGACCAATCTGGTGCGCGAAGAAATCCTGGCGAGCGAGCAGTTGCCACTGCGCATGACGGCACTCACGCCGTGCTTCCGCTCGGAAGCAGGGTCCTCCGGGCGCGATACGCGCGGCATGCTGCGCCAGCACCAGTTCTACAAGGTCGAGCTGGTTTCGATCGTCGATGCCGAAAGCGCACTTGCCGAGCACGATCGCATGACCGAATGCGCGGAAGAAGTGCTGAAGCGCCTCGGCCTGCCGTTTCGTACGATGGTGCTTTGCACCGGCGATATGGGCTTCGGCGCGCGCAAGACGCATGACATCGAGGTCTGGCTTCCCGGCCAGAACACCTATCGTGAAATCTCGTCCTGCTCGGTCTGCGGCGATTTCCAGGCGCGCCGCATGGATGCCCGCTATCGTCCGAAGGAAGAGAAGGGCACGCGTTTCGTGCACACGCTCAACGGCTCGGGCGTGGCTGTCGGCCGCGCGTTGATCGCGGTGCTCGAAAACTACCAGAACGAGGACGGCAGCGTAACGATTCCTGAAGTCCTGCGTCCTTACATGGGTGGTCTCTCCAAGATCGAAATGAAGTGACATGCGCATTCTGCTGACCAACGACGACGGCATCCACGCTGAAGGCCTTGCCTGCCTGGAGCGGATCGCCAACCAGCTATCGGACGATGTCTGGGTGGTGGCGCCGGAAACCGACCAGTCAGGTTATGCGCATTCTCTGTCGATCTCCGAGCCGCTTCGGCTGCGCAAGATCAGCGACAAGCATTATGCGGTGAACGGCACGCCGACCGATTGCGTCATCATGGGCGCGCGCAAGATCCTGCCAGAGCCACCGGACCTGATTCTGTCCGGCATCAATTCGGGTCTGAATGTCGCTGACGACGTGACTTATTCCGGCACCGTTGCCGGTGCCATGGAAGGGGCGCTGATCGGCATCCGCTCGATCGCGCTCAGCCAGGCCTACATCTATGAGAATGACGAGCGCATCGTGCCGTATGAAACGGCCGAAGCGCTGGCGCCGGCGCTGCTGCGCAAGCTGATTTCGACGGAGCTGCCGATCGGAGTGCTGCTCAACGTCAACTTCCCCAATTGCCCGCCCGAAGAGGTGACGGGACCGGTTGTGGCGAGTCAGGGCAAGCTGTCTTACGGCATCTGGGTCGAGGAGCGCCGCGATGGCCGCAGCCTGCCATATTACTGGCTGCGTTTCGGCCGCGACGAGCCGGTGTTGAAGCCGGGCACCGACCTTCATGCCGTGCGCAACAAGCAGATTTCCGTGACCCCGCTCAAGCTCGACATGACGGCGCATGAACTGCGCGATCAATTGGCCAAGGCAATTGCATGAACATGATGCCGGACGACCGTGAAGGTTTCGCCGCCTTTCTCCTTCGCCTTCGTGGGCGCGGCATCGTTCCGAAAAATCTCATTGCTGCTTTCGAGGCGACGCCCAGGCGCGACTTCATCTCGGGCCAATTCCATTCCATCGCCTGGTCGGATCGCATGTTGCCGATCGAATGCGGCGAGGCGATCGAAGGTGCCGATCTCCAGGCTTCGGTCATTGCCGCGCTCAACATCGAACAGGGTAACCGCGTGCTCGAAGTCGGAACCGGCTCGGGCTATACTGCGGCGGTCATGGCCCGGCTCGCCGGCCGTGTCGTCACGATAGATCGCTACAAGACGCTGACCGAACAGGCGCGCCAGCGCTTCGAGGTTCTCGGCATGAACAACGCGCTGGTCCGTCAGGGCGACGGTTCCAACGGGTTGCCGGGCGAGGGGCCGTTCGACCGCATCGTGGTGTGGGCGRCATTCGACAGCTATCCGCGCATGTTCGTCGACCAGCTTTCGAGCGGCGGCACGATGATCGCACCGATCGGCCCCGAAGAGGGCGAACAGGTACTGTGCAAGCTGACCAAGATCGGCAGCCGCTTTGAACGCGAAGATCTGGGTGTTGTCCGCCTGCAAGCGCTGGCCCGCGGCGTCGCTGCCATTCTGTAGCCAAAAATCGTTTTCAAGTTTGTGCATGAACCAGGTAGCTGGCGGCGCTTGGCCGTGCGCCGCCGCCATTCATGAAGCAATTGATTTATTTGATCCTCTTAACCGACCAGTAACATTAACGCGCTTTAATCAAGCCTAGTTGGTATCGGGTAAAGCGCGGGTCAGTGCGATGCGTTTCAGTATTTTGAAGACGAATAAACGCTCTCTGGCGCGCGGTGGCGCCGTGCTGCTGGTTGCCGGCATGGCGGCAGGGTGCAGTTCCGGAGTGTCGCGATTCGGCGGCGGTGGCGTCGACGATCTCTTTACGGCATCGACGCCCAACCAGCAGTCGATCATCAACAATCAGCAGCAGCCGCAGCCCTATCCGGGCGATCCCCAGATGGCGGCAGCGCCCGTAGCCCCCAGCAGTTCGGGTTCGGTTAGCCGTGGCAGCCTCCAGCCGGTTTCGTCGCAGCCTCTGCCCGCACCTGTCGCTCAGGCTCCCACGCTTGCCCCGGCCCCTGTTCGTACAGCTCAGGCGCCGATTGTCGATCGCACCGCGACAGCTACGCTAGCCCAGCCGCAGACGGCGCAGGCAGAACAGAATACGCTTAAGCTGCCGACCAAGAAGCCGCTGCCGGTCAATCCGCCGCTGTCGACTGACAAGGTTGCGGTGTTGCCGCAGCAGCCCAAGACCAGGGAAGGTGCCGTCGCGCAGCTCGACTCTTCGGCTGACAAGAATGCCAAGCCGGTTGGTGCCGGTGGCGGCTATAAGGTTGCGGAGGGCGACACGCTCAACCGCATCGCCCAAAAGCTCGGCGTCACAACCGCAGCACTCAAACAGGCCAATGGTCTTCAGGACGGCCGCATCCGTATCGGTCAAACGCTGAAGGTACCTGGCGCGACCACGACCGTTGCCGCGGCGAAGCCCGCAGCCATCGATCCGGTGGTCACAAGCACGCCTGCTCCGGCCAAGCCGGCCGTTGCCGCGGCGAAGCCCGCTGCCGATGCACCCACGGTTGCTTCTTATACGCCGCCGAAGAAAGACAAGCTGGTCGAGCAGGCCGAAGAATCGTCGGCACCTGCGCCGAATGCCACCGGCATCGATCGCATGCGCTGGCCGGTGCGCGGCCGGGTCGTTGCCAACTATGGCAAGGGCGGTGGCAAGTCGAATGACGGCATCGACATCTCGGTGCCGGAAGGCACGCCCGTCAAGGCTGCCGAGAACGGTGTGGTCATCTATGCTGGCGACGGGCTCAAGGAGTTCGGCAACACCGTGCTGGTGCGTCACGAGAATGGTCTTGTCACCGTCTATGGTCATGCCAGCCAGCTGAAGGTTCAGCGTGGCCAGAAGGTCAAGCGTGGCGACGAGATCGCGCTTTCCGGCATGAGCGGCAGCACCGACGCGCCGAAGCTGCATTTCGAGGTGCGCAAGAATTCAACGCCGGTCGATCCGAGCGGCTATCTGGAATAATTTCGCGGGTCGTTTGACCTCCATCAGACCCGCCAGTTCCGCCCGTCCCGAATCAGGGGCGGGCGTTTTCGTTTGGGGCATCAGTCCTTGAGCGACTTGCCGAGGCGACCGGCCAAATCCTGGATGAACTGCCAGGCGACGCGACCGGAGCGGCTGCCGCGTGTCGTTGCCCATTCCAGTGCTTCAGCACGCAACGATTCCGGATCGTTGTCGAGGCCGTGGTAGCTGGCATAGCCGCTGACCATGTCGAGATATTCGTCCTGCGAGCATTTGTGGAAGCCGAGCCACAGGCCGAAGCGGTCCGACAGGGAGACCTTTTCCTCGACGGCTTCGGACGGGTTGATCGCGGTCGAGCGCTCATTGTCGATCATGTCGCGTGGCAACAGGTGCCTGCGGTTCGAGGTCGCGTAAAAGATCACATTGCCCGGCCGGCCTTCGACGCCGCCTTCGAGCGCGGCCTTGAGCGATTTGTAGGACGTGTCGTCATGGTCGAACGACAGGTCGTCGCAAAACAGGATGAAGCGATAAGGCGCTGCCTTGAGCTGGTTCATCAGCTTGGGCAGCGTGTCGATGTCCTCGCGATGAATCTCGATCAGCTTGAGGGGGGCGGCTGTTTTGCCTGAAGCGTTGATCGTGGCGTGTGCTGCCTTGACCAGCGACGACTTGCCCATGCCGCGCGCGCCCCACAAAAGCACGTTGTTGGCGGGCAAGCCGGCGGCGAAGCGTTCTGTGTTGTCGACGAGAATGTCGCGAACACGGTCGACGCCCTTGATCAGGCCGATGTCGACGCGATTGACGCGGTGGACGGGCTCGAGATAGCCGGGATCCGCCGCCCAGACGTAGCAGTCGGCGGTGTCGAGATCGGTCTCAGGAGCAGGTACGGGCGCCAGCCTGGCTACCGCTGCGATCAGACGGTCGAGTTTGTCGTTGAGTGCTTCGAACGTCTTTTCCATGGCTAATCCTGTCGGTCTCTACATTTCAAATGACGCGCGACGCTGTAACACGCTCAAACAACCCGGAAAAGCGCCGTAACTGGCCGGATGTGCAGTTGCATTGGTCGCTTTAGCGACTATATTCCGCGCACATTTCCGGGGCACCGATGTACGGTATCCCGATACTTTCTCAGGAGACATTCATGTTCGTCACGCCGGCATACGCACAGGCCACCGGGGCTACGCCCGACGTTCTCATCAGCATTCTGCCGTTTGTGCTGATCTTCGTGATCATGTATTTTCTTATCATCCGCCCGCAGCGTACCCAGCTGAAGAAGCGTGGCGAGATGCTTGCCGCAATCCGCCGCGGCGATACGGTTGTCACCGGTGGCGGCTTCGTCGGCAAGGTGACCAAGGTCATCGACGACAATGAACTCGAGGTTGACCTGGGCAACGGCCTCAAGGTGACTGCGCTGCGCGGCACCATTTCAGACGTTCGGGTCAAGGGCGAGCCAATCGCCAACCAGAACGCCAAGAAATAATCGCAGTCGAGGCGAGACGCACCGCTTTCACGCCTTAACGGACGAGGCCAAATGCTCTATTTTTCGCGCTGGAAGACAATCTCGATCTGGGCCGTCGTGCTCCTCGGGATGCTCTTCACCATTCCGAACATGCTGACGCAGTCTCAGCTCGATTCCCTACCGGGGTGGTTTCCCAAACGCGCGCTGACGCTTGGCCTCGACCTTCAGGGCGGCTCGCACATCCTGCTGTCCATCGACAGGCAGGATTTGATCGACGAGCGTCTGCAGGCGACCCGCGACGACATCCGCACCATGCTGCGCGACGCCAAGGTCGGATACACCGGCCTGACCGGAACGGGTAAGACGATCCAGGTCCGCATCACGGATCCCAACGAGCTCGAAGCGGCGAAAACGGCACTGGCGACGCTGATCGCGCCGATTTCGTCGAGCATGTTCGGCACCGGTTCGGTGAGTGAACTTGCGCTCGACGAGCCTGAGCCGGGCCTGTTGCGCTACACGCTGACTGAGTCCGGTATCGATTATCGCGTCAACAACGCGGTCACCCAGTCGATCGAAGTCATCGGCCGCCGCGTCAATGAACTCGGCACCACCGAGCCGATCATCCAACGTGCGGGTTCCGACCGCATCCTCGTCCAGGTTCCGGGCCTTCAGGACCCGACCCGTCTCAAGGAAATCCTCGGCAAGACTGCCAAGCTGACCTTCCAGATGGTCGACCAGTCGATGTCTCCGCAGGAGGCGATGCAGGGCCGTCCGCCGGCGGGCTCAACTGTGATGTATTCGCAGGACGATCCCCCCGTTCCGTATCTGATCGAAAACCGGGTCATCGTGTCGGGCGAAAACCTCACCGATGCGCAGGCGACATTCGACCAGCGCACCAACGAGGCGGTCGTATCCTTCCGCTTTGACGGCAAGGGCGCATCGCGCTTCGGCCAGGCCACCCAACAGAATGTCGGCAAGCTGTTTGCCATCATCCTCGACAACCAGGTGATCTCGGCGCCACGCATCAATGAGCCGATCCTCGGCGGTTCGGGCCAGATTTCCGGTAACTTTACCGCTGAGAGCGCCAATGACCTGGCCGTTCTGCTGCGCGCCGGCGCGCTGCCGGCCGATCTGACCATCGTCGAGGAACGCACCGTCGGCCCAAGCCTTGGCGCCGATTCGATCGCGGCGGGCAAGTTTGCCTCGGTGATCGCCGGTATCCTCGTCGTTTCCTTCATGCTGGTTGCCTATGGCACGCTCGGCATCATCGCCAATATCGCACTTGCCGCAAACGTGGCGCTGATCATCGCGATCCTCTCCATCCTGGGTGCTACGCTGACGATGCCTGGCATCGCCGGTATCGTCTTGACCGTTGGTATGGCGGTCGACTCCAACGTCATCATCTACGAACGCGTGCGCGAGGAGCGACAACTCGGTCGCTCGCTCGTGCAGTCGCTCGATCAAGGCTTTTCGCGCGCGCTGGCGACCATCGTCGACGCCAACTTCACCACCTTCATCGCAGCGATCATCCTGTTCTATCTTGGCTCGGGTCCGGTGCGCGGCTTTGCCGTTACTCTTGCCATCGGCATCGTGACGACGGTGTTCACTGCCTTTACGCTCACCCGCTGGCTGGTTTCGATCTGGCTGCGCCGCGCCAAGCCCAAGGAATTGCCCAAGGGTTTCGTGCGCTTCGTGCCGGACAACACCAAATTCTCGTTCATGGGACTGCGCCGCTATGCCTTCGCGCTGTCGGCGGCCGCGTCGCTTGCGGCGATGGCGTTGTTCTTCACCATCGACATGAATTACGGCATCGACTTCAAGGGCGGCACCAGCCTGGAAGTACAGGCCAAAAGTGGCGATGCCAGCTCGTCCGACGTGCGCGCACGGCTCAGCGAGCTCAACATCGGTGACGTTCAGGTCCAGGAATTCGGCGCCGCAAGCACCTTGCTGATCCGGGTCGAAGGCCAGAAGGCCGGTGACAATGCCGAGCAGAGCGTGGTCGAGAAGGTGCGTGGCGAACTTGCCAACGACTATGATTTCCGCCGTGTTGAATCGGTTGGCCCGACGGTGTCGAGCGAACTCGCATTGTACGGCGCGCTCGGCGTGATGGCCGCGATGCTCGCAATGCTGGTCTACATCTGGTTCCGCTTCGAGTGGCAGTTCGGCCTAGGCGCCATTCTCGCGACCATCCACGACGTGACCATGATGGTCGGCCTTTATGTCATCACCGGCATCGAGTTCAACCTGACCAGTATCGCGGCGATCCTGACAATCGTCGGCTATTCGATCAACGATACCGTCGTCGTTTACGATCGTGTCCGCGAAAATCTGCGCAAGTACAAGAAGATGCCGATCGAGCAGTTGCTCGACCTGTCGATGAACCAGACGCTGTCGCGTACGGTCCTGACGGGCCTGACCACACTGCTCGCCCTGATTTCGCTCTACCTGTTCGGTGGCGAGGTCATCCGGTCCTTCACGCTGGCAATGATCTTCGGCATCGTGGTCGGCACTTACTCGTCGATCTTCGTCGCCGGCCCGCTGCTCATCCTGTTCAGGCTGCGGCCGGCAGGCATCGATGCTGACGACAAGGGCAACCACAAGCCGGCGGTGCCGGCTAGCGCTCACCCGACCAAGTCGTAACTGGATATGGCAGGGCTAATCATCCGAGAAGCGCATTTCCCCGGGCGGGCGCCCGTCGACGCCTATGGCGACGGCGGCTTCCGTTTCGCGGACATGTCGCATCGCGGTTCGATCCTGTGCCTGCCGTCCGGCATCTATGGATGGCAGCCGGCAGACCCATTGGCACTGCAGCCGTCGGATTTCGAAAAGCTCTTCGCCGAGGCGACGCAGGTGGAAATCCTGCTCGTCGGCATGGGCAAGGAACTGCGGCGCTTGCCCGAGACACTGAGGGCGGCACTCAAGGCCGCCAAGATCTCCGCCGATCCGATGTCGACTGGGGCTGCGGTGCGTACCTACAACGTGCTGCTTGCGGAAGAGCGCGCGGTAGCCGCCGCTTTCATTGCTGTCGGCTGACCGTGAACGAGGCGAACGGGGCAGCGAAGGCTTTGATGGAAGCGGTGCGTATTGCCGACCGCGACCGCTATCTCGCGGCACTTTATGCACCCGAAGACAAGCGTCAGGCTGTTTTGGCGCTCTATGCGTTCAACGCCGAGATATCAGGCATCCGCGATCGCGTCAGTGAGCCGATGCCCGGCGAGATCAGGTTGCAATGGTGGCGCGATGTCATCGCTTCCGGCGATAGGGAAGCCGGCGCTGGGCATCCTGTCGCCACGGCATTGATGGCCGCGATCGAGACATATCGCCTTCCGGTTGCGGCCTTCGACAGCTATCTCGAAGCCCGTATCTTTGACCTCTACGACGACCCTATGCCCTCGCGCACCGATCTGGAAGGCTATTGCGGCGAAACCGCCTCCGCGCTGATCCACCTTTCCGCCTTGGTGCTCGATGCCGACGAGGCGCCGAAGCACGCGGAGCTTTCCGGCCATGCCGGCTGCGCGCAGGCGATCACAGGATTGCTGCGGCTGCTGCCGATCCATCGCGCGCGTGGCCAATGTTATGTCCCAAGGGACATCCTCGCTGCCGCCGGGACGACGCCGGAAGAATTCGTGGCGAACGCAACCGCCCAGTCGTCACGGCATGCCGTTCAGGCCATGGCCGCACTGGCGCGCGAGCATCTTCGGGCGTTTGAGCGCGGCGCCAAGGATCTGCCTGACACATTGCGGCCGGCTTTTCTGCCGCTTTCGCTGACGCCGACCTATCTCGACCGACTGGAGCGCGGCAAGGACGGCATGTCTTCGCTGCGCAAGCACTTGCTGATGCTGAAGACCGCTTCGCGCGGCTGGTAGCTGTTCAAGTCGCCGCGACGTGTTCGTCGCGCTTGGTGTAGAAAAAGAAGCGGTCGAGGCCACGGGAATTGACGTAGGAGCGGACGTCGCGATGCAGGCGCCGGGCAACGCTCGCCGAGGAAGAATTGTCCGGCGCTACGATCGAGCCGATCTCCATTTCGTCCCTTGCCGCAAAGCCATACGCCATCGCGGCGCGCGCCGCTTCGAGCGCGATACCGTGGCCGCGCCACGCCGGAGCGACATGGTAGCCGATTTCGAGGACGCGAGCGCCTGCCACGTCTTGCCAGGTCGGACCGCAATCGCCGATCAGCGCGCCACTTGCCTTGTCGATGATCGCCCACAGCCCGAATCCGTCCCGCTGATAGCGGTCACGGTTCCTGTCGATCCACTCGATGGCAGCGGCTTCGGTCGTCATCTCCGGATAGAAGCGGCGCGCATAGTCGTCAGCGAAGATCGCCAGGATCTCCGCTGAATCGTCCGGCTGCATCTCCCTCAAGATCAGGCGCGCGGTCTCGGGAGGAAGCATGCTTTGCCTCGTTTTTATTCCGCTGCTTGTGCTGCTTCGGCAATGCCGAGCCAAGCCCGACAATCGACCAGCGCGCGTGCCGTCATCGCCTTTTTCTTGGCGACGGTCTTTTCCTTGCCGCGCAGGCGCTTGCCTTCGACCTTGGGCGCTTCCATCACTGGAAACAGGCCGAAATTGACGTTCATCGGCTGGAACGAGCGTTTGCCGGGCTCATCGTCGGAAACGATGTGGCCGCCGGTGATGTGGTTGAGCAATGCGCCGAACGCGGTGGTGACCGGCGGCTGGCTCAAAGGCTGGCCAAGACGCTCGGCTACGGCGAAGCGCCCGGCAAGCAGGCCGATGGCGGCACTTTCGACGTAACCCTCGCAGCCGGTGATCTGGCCGGCGAAACGCAGGCCGGGCCGCGACTTGAGCTGCAGCGTCGGATCGAGCAGCGTGGGTGAGTTGAGATAGGTATTGCGGTGCAGTCCACCGAGACGGGCGAACTCGGCGTTCTCCAGGCCTGGAATCATGCGGAGCACATTGACCTGCTCGGCATACTTCAGCTTGGTCTGGAAACCGACCATGTTGTAGAGCGTGCCGAGTGCATTGTCCTGACGCAGCTGGACAACAGCATAGGCCTTCACCGTCGGATTGTGGGCATTGGTCAGGCCCATCGGCTTCATCGGGCCATGACGCAAAGTCTCGCGACCACGCTCGGCCATCACTTCGATCGGCAGGCAGCCGTCGAAATAGGGCGTGCCTTCCCATTGCTTGAACTCGGTCTTCTGGCCGTCGAGCAGCGCCTGGACGAAGGCGTCATACTGCTCCTTGTCCATCGGGCAGTTGATGTAGTCCTTGCCGGTGCCGCCGGGGCCGACTTTGTCGTAGCGCGACTGGAACCAGCAGACATTCATGTCGATGCTGTCGAAATGGATGATTGGGGCAATCGCATCGAAGAAGGCGAGTGCGTCCGCACCGGTATTGGCAGCGATGGATTCGGCAAGCGAAGGCGCGGTCAGCGGGCCGGTGGCGATGATCGCCTGGTCCCAGTCGGCGGGTGGCAGGCCAGTGACTTCCTCGCGAACGATTGATATCAGCGGATGGGCTTCGAGCCGTGCGGTGACRGCGTTGGAGAAGCCATCGCGGTCGACGGCGAGCGCGCCGCCGGCGGGGACCTGGTTGGCGTCGCCCGCGCTCATGATCAGCGAGCCGGCAAGTCGCATCTCGGCGTGCAGCAGGCCCACGGCGTTGGTTTCAGCGTCATCCGAGCGGAACGAATTGGAGCAGACCAACTCGGCCAACCCTTCAGTCTTGTGCGCGTCGGTGCCGCGGACACCACGCATTTCATGCAGGATCACCGGCACACCGGCCGAGGCCACCTGCCATGCTGCTTCTGATCCGGCGAGGCCGCCGCCGACGATGTGAATAGGTTTTGTGCTCATTGCGCCGGAATAATCCCTTGGTCGGGGGARTGCAACGATTGCGGCGGTTACCACGATATGACTTGGGGGTTGCGAGCAGCGCGTGACAACTTCTAAGATGTCCAAATGGCGGGACATTCAATTTGCCGGTTGCTCATTGCCGGCATATTCACGTTTTCAAATTTCATCGGCATCGCGCATTCAGCACCGAATGTGGTGGCGACCAAGCGCATCGACATCTGTCATGGCTATAGCTGCGCGTTCCGATCGCGCCTCGACCTTGGACCGAATGACGCCAAGCGATTTGCGTCGATTCTCGCGGCCGGTCAGGCGTCGCCGCAGGCCGAGCGGGCAGCAATCGCCAGGGCGGTCAGCTATTTCGAAACGCGCGCGCAGCAGGTTACCGGCGTCCGCGACCAGCCGAAGTCGGAATTCGGCGCCTCGAAGGTCAGGGGGCAGATGGATTGTGTCGACGAATCGACCAACACCAACTCTCTGCTTCGCTATCTCGATGGCCGTGGCCTGCTCAAATACCACAAGGTCGAGGCGAAAACCTCGCGCGGGTTCCTGCTTGATGGACGCTATCCGCACTGGACGGCGGTGGTTCGCGCGCCCGGTGGCGTCAAATGGGTCGTCGATTCCTGGTATGCGCCCATGGGCGGCGCCCCCGACATCATCCCGCTCAGCGAGTGGAAGGTGCGCGGCGTGCTGGAAAGCGGCGCGCTCGACTAACAATGCCTTGAGCAGGTCCAAAACGACAACACCCGCCGGGGGAGGACCGGCGGGTGTCGTTTTGGTGGTCAGCTTCAGGGAGGAGGAGGAAGCTGACCTATTCGCCTTTGCCGGGGAGGAGGTCGGCGCAGGCGGAATTCCTTTCGCCGATCAAAGAGGGCGAAACTCTCGGAGGTAACGACACCCGCCAGGGGAGGAGGTCTGGCGGGTGTGTTAAGGTGGYCAGCTCATCGGGAGGAAGAAGCTGGCCTGATCTGCCATTGCCGGGGAGGAGGTCGGCGCTGGCGGAATTCTTTTCGCCGATCAAAGAGGGCGAAGCTCTCGGAGGTAACGACACCCGCCAGGGGAGGAGGTCTGGCGGGTGTGTTAAGGTGG
>NZ_JBFUIP010000157.1:0-13608 GCF_056401815.1 Aminobacter sp. P4_D5
GCGTATTGAACCCGCGGGCCTTGCGATCGCGGAGATAAAGGTCAGCGTCCTCCTTGGTCAGTTGAGTGATCAATGACCAAGGCGAGTCACCTTGCATAAAAAAGGGTTGGCCATGGGCGTCGACGAGGTAGCGCTTGCCGGGCTGGACCTGAAGCGGAAAGGCCGCGTCGGACGCGGGAATTTCACAGGCATGCGCTGACAAGCTCATCGCCACCGACAGACAAAGGGTGAGAAACAGGCAATTGAATAGGTACAGCCAACCGCTTGGCCTCAACTGTGCCGCACGCGTCATGTGCCTCTCCTTCGCCCGGAGGTTGAATTCGCTAGCCGGGAGGCTGGGTGCCTGTGGCGCGTGCATCACGATTCCCGCCCAATTGGGCGGCATATTTGTCGGCGAATTCGCTCGACATCATCATGCCCAGCGCTATGCCTTCGCGGGTCATCAGACCGGTCTGCAGTTGCTGAACGTAGCTATCCACACCGTAGGTATCGCCCTGGCGTCCTACGAGCAATTGATAGAGAAACCCGACATAAGCGCGGTCCGACATGGCAAGCGTCTCGTAGCGGTCGTTGAATTCGTCGGAGCGGAGTATGGACATCATCATGTCCACATAGCTGGCTTTGCCATTTTCGAGTTCGCCGGCCCACTGCTCCAGCTCGGCCCCACCATTACCTCGGCCCAGCATCAGGCAATATCCGAAGCGCACTTGCCGGACAGGAATGGGGTTGGCAGCCTGGACTGACTGAAGATCGCAAACTCGGCCTGGCAGAAATGGTGGGCGGATTCCGCGGATTAGCTCTCTCACCACATTATAGCTCGGTTTGGCTTCGCCCACCTTCCAGCCGCTCTCGGCACTGCCATTCAGGCGCACCAATCCCATGTAAGCCTCGAAATCCGGGGCCCAATAGGTCTCGTCTAAAAGCTCGTAGATATGGGCCGCCTCAATCCGGTATTTGCCCTGCAATTCCCGCAGCCGGACCATGGTTCGCTTCAGGCCATCGGCTTGCAGCTTGTCGCCGCGCTGACTGCCATAGGGATTGTTGAACTCGGTGACCCAGATGGGCAGATTGTAGCGGGCAAGCTTCCCAAAGGCCCATTCGGGGTCGTCCCCGTACATGTGCCAGACGGTGATGTCCCATTTGATGCCGTCTTGCTGCATACGCTCGAACGCACCGGTATGCCCCCAACCGGCCGTGCCCATCGCCTTGCGGATGGTGGGGTCTGCTTCAGTCATTCCAACCGAAAGTCCCTTCAGGACCGCACTCACTTTCACCCATCGGGGACCATAATAGTCCCGGGCGTCGACACCGCCCGCGGCACCCCAAAAGCAGGGATACTGGCTGCCATCGTCGCGCTTTTCACAAGGCTTGATGATGGCGTAATTCTCCATTTCGTTGCCCAGCTCCCAGACCCGGATGTCGGCCTTGAACCGGGAGCCGAGGCCGAGCGCCAGGGTCCGTGCCTTTTCATAGAGTTCGCTCGCGCTGTCCTTGTCGAGATCAATATGACCGGGGGTGATGACCGGCAGGATTTCTATTCCGCGTTGCTTTCCAGCGCTCACCAATGCAGCGAGATCGTCCGCTGCCTCCAAGCCTGAAATGTTGACGCGGTAGGACTTCATCCCGAGGTCCTTCAGGTAGTTGAGCTGGCGCTCGATGCTGACGCCGGGATATGCATTCAAGGGATGGCCGTTGACACCCCACAGGAGGTCGGCCGAGGCGACACCTGATGTCGCCAGGAGAGACACAATTCCGATTGCCAAGGACCTGTACACAGCAGTCTTGCTCTCGTTGTCCGCTTGCCATGCTACATTCAGCAGACTGCTCCGCAACCCGACCGTATTGGGGGAGCAACCGGGGGCTTTACGCCTTTTGACGGCTAAACCCACCCCTTTGGCCGGCATGACAAGCTAGCGCCTTTCCGAGCAAAACTGTTCAGGAGCCGAATTGTCACCAATTTGAGCTTCCCGTTCGCGGTCGGGAGATCTAGGCCTGATGTCAGGAATACAGCGCGCGCTTCTGCTGAGCACTGGCGACCGCTACTTTGCCCTCGTCGCTAACTTCGTAACGGTTGCCATCGTCTCCCGCATCCTTTCGCCAAGCGAAATCGGCGTATCGGTGATCGGCATGGCGATCGTCGGCATTGTCATGTCGGTCAGGGAGTTCGCCAGCGGCAGCTTCCTTATTCAACGGGGCGAACTGTCACCGGAAGAAATCCGCGGCGCATTCACGGTGATGCTGATCCTGACCATTGCAGTCAGCACCGCACTTGCCCTTGCCGCTCCACATCTGGCATCGGCCTATGGCGAAGAAAAACTGGTTCCCTACCTTCGTGTGATCTCGGCCAGCCTCTTCCTGGAATTGATCTCGATGCAGGTGTCGACGCTATTGCGCCGCGACATGGGTTTCGGAAAGGTTGTGACCATCAACATAGCCGGAACGGCAACCAGTGCCGTGGCGACCATCACGCTGGCGCTTCTGGGCTTCAGCTATATGAGCTTTGCCTGGGCGTGGCTGGCTTCCGCCAGCGTCATGGGCCTGCTTGCCCTCTCGTTTTGCCCGCACTTCTGGATGTTCAAGCCATCATTCCGCCATTGGCGCGATATGATCGCCTTCGGCGGATACAACGGCGCCACCGTCGTGCTGCTCAGGACATATGAGGCGCTGCCCTACCTGCTGCTCGGCCGGATGATTTCGCCTGACGCCGCCGGCCTGCTGAGCCGGAGCGCCATGATCTGCCAGTTGCCGGACAAGCTGATCCTCGGAGGGGCGATGCCAGTGATCCTACCGGCGTTCGCGACCGAGGCGAGACAAGGCCGCAGCCTGAAGGGGCCCTACCTCAAGGCGCTCGAATTGGTGACCGCCTTGCAATGGCCGGCCCTCATCACCATCGCCTTGCTTGCCTATCCGGTGGTCGACATTCTGCTCGGCCACCAATGGCTGGCCGTGGTTCCCCTGGTTCAGATCATGGCGATCGCCACTTTGTTCAGCTTCAGCTTCGAGCTGAACTATCCCGTGCTTGTCTCGACCGGTGCCGTCAGTGACATCTTTCGCCGGGCTCTCATCGTCTTTCCCATCTCTGCTGCGATCGTTGCCATCGCCAGTTTCATAAGCCTTCATGCTGTCGCGTGGAGCCTGATGCTGGCGATCCCGTTTCAAGCCTTCGTTTCGCTGCACATCGTCTGCCGCCGGATTTCCATGAGCTGGGCAGATGTTTGTACGGCCTTGTGGCGCAGCAGCCTTGTCACCGCCGCGACGGCGGCCGGCCCGGTCATGGTGATCGTAGCCACAGGATTTCGGCTCGACTTGTCCATTTGGCAAGGAATTATCGCTGGCTGTCTGGCTGCGCCGGGCTGGCTCCTGGGCCTCTGGTCGACCCGCCATCCCTTGCTTGACGAACTGCTGAAGACCCTTCCCCTGCGACGCATCGCGGTCCAGCATCCGTGAGATGCCGAACCGCCGACGGCCGTGGCGCTCGGCTGCGTCCGTCACGTCATGCGCTGCGCCCCGCAAAGGCTTCCGCCAGGCGCGTCCGGATATGTCCCACAGGATTGCCCATGCGCAACAGGTAGTCGACCGGCGGAAGAAGCACGAAGCGCGGCGAAAGCTCGAACGCAAACTTGAGCAATTCGACCCCCGCCTCTCGCTGRCCACGCGCGATATGAGACAAGGCGGACCAGTAGGCGCGCTTGCCGATATTGCGGTGAACGCGCTGACGCAATCTGTCCACGCCCGGCATCGATCCGGCGTCGCGGGTGAAGAAGCTGTCGAAAGTCAGCTTTCTTTCGACGAGATCACGCTTGAAGTCGCGCCAGAAGATCGAAGAGACATTTCCACCATGCACGCGCCTTATCCCGTGCACGGCATCGGTCAATGCAGCCTTGCGATTCAAGGACAGGCGAAGGAACATTTCCAGATCTTCGTTGAAGGGCACGTCAGTCCTGAAATGCCCGACGCGCTTAAGGTCCTCGGTTCGCACCAGCGCTGCGCCGCCACCGAACAGCACCTCGCTGGGTAGTGACCTTGCAAGGGTGAATTCTTCGGTCGACAAGAACCGCCACGCCGCGTCGTCGGTGCTCGCGATGTTCGGCAATGGATCCGCCTCCTCGTGCCAGACGAGTTCGGATCCGGCGGCGAAGGAAACGTCGGGGTGGGCCTCAAGGACTGACAGGGAGCGCTTGAAACAGCCATCGACGAGCAGATCGTCGGCGCAAAGCAGCACGAAGTATTTTGCCGCTGCCCAGTCGACGCCGTAGTTGAAGGAAGCATGGTGGCCGAGGTTCTTCTCGCGCGCGACCACGACAATCCGATTGTCGCGGCTTGCCAGATCCCGCGCCACCTCGACACTGTTGTCAGTGGATGCGTTGTCGACAATCAGGATTCGAATGTCGTCCACACCCTGACTGGTGATGCTTTGCACGCACTGCGGCAGGTATCGCGCATAGCAATAATTCGGAATGACGATGTCGATCAGTGCCATAAATGCGCTCCCCTTGGCTTGTCAGGCGGAATCGCCCGCTGCCTGGCCATTCGATGCTCGATTTCCTCAATGGCGCTGTCGTAGCTCGCCACCGTCCGGCGGCGGCGAAGGGCATTGAGGGAGTAGCTGAACCCGAAGTCAAAAAACCGGACGGGCAATGCCAGGCCCGTCTCGCCGCTGATGCGGCGAAGGAGGCGGTACTCCTTGCGGTCGCAGCGCCAGGAGCGGACAGGCACGAACTTGATCACCCCCGTATAATGCCGAAGCAGGGCATCGGCCCATGCGCGCGTCTGAAACGCGGACTTCTGCACGTTGTAGGTCACCGGCAGCCGCTTGTAGGCGCCGCCCAGAGTGAGATTGAACGCGCACTGATCGTTTGTCGTGCAGTGAGTGAGATAGACACAGGCGTGGGCGTGCTGATGAAGGTGCTCGGTAAAGCGGTCGAGCGCCTGGGCCTCAAGCCACTTCCTGCTGTTGATCATCATCACACCCGAGTTGAAATATTCTGGGGTGACGGCGTTGTGCCTGCAATTGTCGGCAAAGCCGGGGTCGTCGAAACCGGTCGAGACCGACAGATCCAGGCAAGCGGCGGCGATTTCGGAAAAGCCCGCGAGTTCATCGCAGCGCAGGTCACCAAAAGCCAGCGTATCACCATCCAGATAGAGGACGTATTCGTAGCTGTGCGCAAGCTTTTCAATCGCCGACACTCGAAAGAATGCCGCATGTGTAAGATGCTTGCTGACGGTCATCGAATATGCCGTATCATAGGGCGGCGCTTCCTCGATCGTCAGGCTATGGCCATACGCTTCGATCACTGAGCGATATCGCGCCGTCACGGCCGCTGCGTACTCGTGCTGAAACAGGAAAAAGTCGACCGGCTTGCGGTGGAACATGGCAACCGAAGCTAAGGCATAGAGCGTCATGTCATGGTAATTTCGATCCGTGACATAGGCGATGGCGATCCGCCCCGCATGCCGGCCGCCGCCGTTGCTGAATTTGTCCGCGTCAAAAGGCATGTTGTCTTGCCTACGTTTCGTTATCGTCTCAGCGGATCGAAAACCTGATTGCCGAGCAGGCTTTCCTGGGCCGCAAGCTTTCGTACATAACGCTGCACCGTTTCTCTTACCCGAGCAGCGCGGGCGTCCTTTTCCTCAAGCAACCGTTCAAGACTTGAGATCAGCCAAGCCACGGAGAATTGCTCGACGTCGGCGCAGTAGTCCGACAGCCCCATCTCCTCGGCTAGCGCATCGTGCTTTTCGAGATAGCCCAGCGAGATCAGCGGCATCCCGACGCGCAGCGCGCACACCACATTGTGGAAACGTGTCGCAACGATCACGTCAGTGGCCTGCATCTGCGCCATGACGTCGTGCAGCGAATTGGACGGCTCATAGATGACGCGCGCCAGTTCTTCATCTGTCACGCCCGTCCGTATGCGGTCGACAAGGTCGTCCACGGCTACAAGGTCGTTGTCTTGCCCCAGCATCAATCTGACAGCGAAGCCGCGTGACAGGGCGTATGTCGTGAATTCGGCGAGCTTGGCGACATAGCGATCGTAAATCTGAGTGCCCTCGCCCGTGCGCCCACGGTAGTTCATCACACCCAGGCCGATGATGATTGGCGTGCTCAGTTTGCGCTCGGCTGGCCGAGGTACCGGCAGGCTGAAGGCAAGATCAGGAAAGACCCGGTCCGCGCTGGTGTCGACGCCAAGCGAGGTGGTGAAGTCGTGCGATATCCCATCGCGGAAGGAACGATATGTCGCGCAGCGTGACGCCCCGGAGAAAAAGAGGCGGCTGAGGCGGTGATAGGCAGGTCCGGCACCGATGCTGACGAAGGCGACGGCACAGCCTCGCAAGCGGGCCATGAACATCCATTTCCAGAACACGTAAGGCATGCCGAAGGGCGTATCGCCGAAATCGTCGAATGCCCCGGTGCCCGGTAGGACCACGACATCGAACCCGCGCAGCAGGTGGAAGGCACGGATGGGGCCAAGCAGCTTGTAAGGTACGCGGCCGAATAGGCGGTTCAGCCGGTCGATCCAAGGGGCTGTAATACTCGGACGCGTCAGCTTGATGGTTTTGATACCGAAGCTTCGTTCGACGACGTCCGGTTCCGTGCAGATCACGCATAATTCGGCATCAGGGCATACCCGCCTCAGAGAGCCGACCATGGCTTCGAGCGAGCCGTCATTGCCGAAGTTTCCGACGCCGAACTGGCCCAACAGCGCGATGCGGAGAGGCTTGGCGATTTTTACCATGTCGTTGGGTGCGTGCTCCGTACCCGGCTCCCCTGGCACGAGCACAAGCTCCGCAGCTTCGGTAGGCATTGTCCGGTACTCGCTCAATTCCTCGCGGAAACCGGTCGGAACACCGCCGAAATAAGCGCCACGCGCCCGCCCATTGTCACCGGCCATCAGTGTGTTCCTCTAGCCGGTGGCCTTGCGTCCGCCATATCGACCTCAGCCATGAGCTTGAGATAGATCTCGGCGATACCGCGCCAGGTGTAACGCCCGGCCTGCGCGAAACCCGCCTCGACAAGGCTCCGCCGCAGTTCCGGTCTGAACCGCAGTCTGCCGATCGCATCTGCCCAATCGCTGAGATCATCGGGGTCGGCGTAAAGGGCGGCATCACCGCAGACTTCCGGCAGGCAAGGTGCCGTGGAGGCCACGACCGGACATCCCGATGCCATGGCCTCAACCGCCGGCAAACCGAAACCTTCGATACGCGAGGGAAAAAGGAAGCACAGCGCGCCCGATAGTGCCTTCTTGAAGTCGTCATCGCTTATCCGCCCCAAAAGGCGAAGATTTTTAGGTATTGGCGACGCAAATCTGGAAACGACAGCTTCGCCGGCATCTCCCGCCATCCATAGGTCGAGGCCCATCGCATCGAGCAGCGGTGCCAGACGAACGAGCAGCTCGATGTTCTTGTATTTCTGGTCGCGCCCCAGGCACAAGACATAGGGCCGGTCGGAAACCGGCTGCAGCTTTGATCTGCCCGCATCCCAGCGCGCAGCATGATCCGCGCCGTTGTAGGTGACGGTTATCTTGTTGGAGTCGGCTATGCCGCAGGCGGCGAGATGCCCGCGGGAGAGCTGTGAGACTGTCGTGATATGCGCGGCGCGGCGCCCAAGGGCTGGCAGGACCAGTCGATGCGCCCACCGAAACAGAAGCCCGTAGCTCTCCGGCATCAGCCGGGTATGCAGATCATGGATGCACGCGATCTGCCGCTTGACCGAGATCGGAGCGAGGTTGCAGAAGCTCAAGAGCCCGCCACGCACATGCCGGGGCAATTGCGCCTGCACCCAAAATTGCGGCAGGCGCGGGCGGCTATATTCGGGAACGAGCCGCACGCCGATCGCGCTCAGCTGCAGTTGCGTTTCCCGGGGCACGATGAGGTCGACGTCGAGGCCGCGCGCAAGCGGATGGCCTTCCGCGATCAAGGCGTCGAGTGCTGAGGTGACCTCGCGGGCATAGCGGGCCACGCCGTTGGGATTGAGCGTGACAAAATCGCCATTGATGCTCCAGCGCCTGATACGTGGAGCAGTCCGAACCGTTTCGCCTGCGGATGTCGGGCGCAATGGCAAAGCGATCACGTTGCCGTTTTCGAGCAGCGATCGCTGCGTGACTGGGATTTCTGGGCTGCCCATTGTCGGCGTCTTTCCGGATCGGCGGCCCCGCATCGCCGCATGGATACGACAAGACCCTAGCACCGCGCGGCCATGGCGGACTTTTACACGTTGGAGGTAGACGCCTCCCCCTTCGGATAGCATCTGGGTGAGTTGCGGCGACGATTGGTTGAAGCCATTCGGGACCTGCGACCCAATGGACGAAATGACGGTCCACACCGGCCACGGCAAGATGCCAATCTGACAACGCATCGCGACAGGAGGTCGACTTGAGACGGCACTGGGCCATCAACGGCCGCTTCCTCGCTCAGCAGATGACCGGTGTGCAGCGCTATGCACGCGAGATCGTCTGCGCCATGGACAGGCTGCTCGCGCGGCATCCCGGTATCGCGCACCACCTCAACCTCGAATTGCTTGTACCGCCGGATGCGATCTTCGACCTCCCTTTGTCGGCCATCCGAACGCGGACCATCGGCAGGTTTGGCGGTCACCCTTGGGAACAGGCCATATTGCCTGCCAATGTGCGTGGCGGCCTGCTCAGCCTGTGCAATACGGGCCCGGTTCTGGCGAGCAAACACATCGTCTGCATCCACGATCTCAACACCAGGAACTACCCGCAGAGCTACTCGCCTTCATTTCGTGCGCTCTATCACTCGCTAATGCCTGCCCTTGGCCGCARCGCCGAGTGCGTCTCGACTGTTTCGCATTATTCGGCTGGCGAATTGGTCCGCCACCAGATTTGCCCGGCAAACAAGATCTTCGTTGCCTCGAACGGTCATGAGCACGCCGCCAGATGGCAGGCCCAGCATTCGCTCAAGACCGAAATGGCGGCCGGTCCCGACACGATCGTCCTGCTTGGCAGTACCGCGCCCCACAAGAATGCCCAACTCATCCTCGGCATGGCCGACAGGCTTCATGCCGCGGGCTTCCGGATTGCTGTGGCGGGCATTTCAGATCCGCGTGTCTTCAAGCTGCCCGCGCATGGCGAAACAGCCAATGTCTTCTGGCTCGGGCGGCTTTCGGACGGAGAGCTGGCAGCACTCTTGCGCGACTCCATGTGCCTTGCCTTTCCGTCCTTTACCGAGGGTTTCGGGCTGCCGCCGCTGGAAGCCATGGTGGTAGGTTGCCCGGTGGTGATCTCGGACCGTGCCAGCCTGCCGGAAATCTGCGGCGATGCGGCGCTCTATGCGTCACCCGACGACGCCGACGCCTGGTTCGACCGTTTCATGGAGCTTCGGGCGTCGCCGACGCTCAGGCAGGATATGATCGAGCGCGGTCGCGCAAGAATATCGCATTATCGTTGGGAAGCATCGGCGGAGCTTTATCTGTTGGCGATGCTGGAGCAGCAAGCCCCTGCAAATGCGGCCAAGCGGCAATTCACGCAATGACTGCGTGAAGCGACTGGACGTTACCGACCGCGTCCAGGAATTCCCGATCGAAACGCTCTTCCGAGAACCGTTCGCTGTTTTGGCGACAGGCCGTGGCGGTGACCGATGCCCGGTTATCATCGAAGTAAGCGACAGCTTCCTTCAGGGCGGCAACCGTCTGCTTGCCGAACAGTACCCCTGTCGGCGCGTTGGCGACGCCCAGGCGCTGCACGATGTCAGTGGCACCGCCGCGTCCAAAGGCAATCAACGGCGTGCCGCAGGCCTGGGCCTCGGCAAGCGCTATGCCGAAATCCTCGCATCCGGCAAAGACCATTGCCCGCGCCTCGGCGATCGTTCGCACATATTCCCGCCTGGGCAGGAAACCGGCGAAGCTGATGTTTGGTCCGGCCAGCGCCCTTAGGCGCGACGATTGCTGACCCTCGCCGACAATGACGAGGCGGCGCGACGGCATCTCGTTGAACGCCTGGATGACGAGATCTGTACGCTTGTAGGGCGCGAGGAACGACGCCGAGACGTAGTAGTCGTCCTTGTCGGCGACGAAATCGAGTTCGCCCAGCGAAACCGGCGGGAATACCACGCGCGAGTCGCGGCCATAGATGTGCTTGATCCGCGACCGCACATAGTTCGAGTTCGCCAGCATCAGGTCCGGACCATGCGCGGTGCGGGTGTCCCATTCCCTCAGCCGATGCAGCATGTAGCGATACAGCATGCCTTTGGGTCCGAAACCGAGCTTGCCCTGTTCGAGATAGGAGAACTGTTCGTCCCATGCGTAGCGAACGGGGCTATGAACGTAACACAGATGCGGCTGATCGGGCCGCGTGATCACCCCGCGGGCGAAAGCGGCTGACGATGATATCACCACGTCGTAGCCGGTGACATCGAACTGCTCGATGAGAAATGGGCAAAGGAAAAACAGCGAGCGGTAGTACTTCTTGACCATCGGCAGCCGATTGGCCGCGGACGTATGGAACTCGATGTCGCGAAAATATTGCTCCTTCACCTCCGCCGGCAAAAAATCGAACAAGGTGAAAACATCGGCATTGGGAAACTGCCGGCAGATTTGCGCCAGGACCCTTTCGCCGCCCCTGAAGTCGGGACACCAGTCGTGGACGATGGCGACCCGGTCGCCGGAGGCGACGCCAGAAACTGCCGGAACGCGCAGCTGCGGGACAGCGGCATGTTCGGTTGCCGTCACCAACTCGGTTGGGCTTTCATGGCGCATGATAGGCTTCTTCCGATACTGCTTGATGCCACCAGTCTCCGATTACGCCCCGACCCCGGCAAGCTGACCAAACGGGGTGGCGTCCATTCCTAGCCCAAGAGGTATGGCGCCTACGTCAGGCGGGGCCCGTCCATACCTCTAACGGTGCATATGCGGAGGATGCCGCCCCTTTTTTGCAGGCTGTAGCAGTGCGCGGCACTGGCTACGGTCACAGCGGATGAATCCGCCCTGGCACAGCCGCGGCACGCCTTCGAGGGCGGCAAGGGAATGCACCAGATGAGGCTTGTAGTTGCGATACCAACGCTCGGGCGCAGCGAGCAACTCGCGCATCTTCTGGCGTATCTTGAGCGCCAGACGAGATTGCCCGACGAAGTCATCGTTTCAGCACCCGATGCGACCCACGTCGAACCCATTCATTCGGATCGTTTTCCGGTGTCGGTGATCTTCGGGAAAAAGGGGCTGACGGCCCAGCGCAACAATGCGCTCGACCACGCGGCCCGGCGCTTTGATATCATCACCTTCTTCGACGATGATTTCGTGCCTGCCGACGACTATCTCGATCGCGTCGTGAAAGCCTTCAAGGCGAATTCCGACTGGGCCGTCGTCATGGGACACGCCATCCTGGATGGTGCGCGCAACGCAGGTCACGATTGGCACGATGCCCTGCTCGCCCTCGATGAGGCCAAGGCAAACCCGCCGGCCGAACCGCAAGTGGCCGATCACGTCGGCGCCTATGGCTGCAACATGTCGATCCGGGCGTCACGTATCGGAAATCTCCGCTTCGACGAGCGACTGGTGCTCTATGGCTGGCAGGAGGATATCGACTTCACAAGCCAGCTCAGAGCGCGTGGCCGCGTGGTCGGCGTTTCGTCGATCGTCGGCGTCCATCTCGGCCTGAAGGCCGGTCGCGTCAGTGGCGTGCGTTTCGGCTACTCCCAGATCGTCAACCCGATCTATCTCATCAGGAAGGGTACGGTTCCGGCTACCTTTGCCGTGCCGCTGATGGCGCGCAACATCGCCGCCAATCTCGCCCGCAGCGTCGTGCCTGAACCTTACATCGACCGGCGCGGACGACTGCGCGGCAATGTGCTGGCGATGGCCCATATTCTGATGGGGCGCATCGAGCCCGAATACATTCTGAGAATCTAGGAGTGCGTCGCGTGGAAACCATGCCGAGATCCGCAATGTCGGTGTTCACCCAGCGGCTGCGGAGAAGTGTCTTCGCTGCTGCTGTGTCGCTCGCGCCCGGTACCATCGGACCAACGCATGCCGCGGCGGCCGAATATCTGCTGGGGCCCCAGGACAAGGTCCGGCTGAAGATCTACGAGTGGCGCGCCTCTAGAGACGAGATATTCGAATGGACCGCGCTCAACGACCAGTTCGTCGTCGGTGCAAATGGCAAGCTGTCGCTGCCCTTTGTCGGCGAAATCAGTGCCGCGGGAACAGAACCAGGCGCACTCGGCATCAAGATCGGCGAGGCGCTCATGGGGCGCATGGGGCTTGGGCGTCCGCCAGACGTTTCGGTGGAAGTTGTGCAGTTCAGGCCGTTCTACATCCTTGGCCAGGTCACCACTCCAGGTGAGTTTCCTTATCGGCCCGGGCTTACCGTCTTGCAGGCGGTCAGCATCGCCGGCGGCTTGCGCACGCGCGAAGACAACACCACAAGGCTGGACCGCGAAGTGATTACCGGCAGGGGCGATCTTGGCCTGCTAGCTCTTGCGGGCACCAATCTCATGGCAAAAAAGGCCCGTTTGACGTCCGAACTGGCCAATGCCGACGACATTACTTTTCCCGAGCAGCTGACGCGCCGGGCGAGCGACAGCTCGGTCTCGTTGGCCATGGAGCAGGAGCGGCTGGTGTTCCGCGCCCGCAAGGACGGGATGAAGACCCAGTTGGAGGCCCTCAACGGCCTAAAGGACTTCCTGGGAAAGGAACTTACGTCGCTCGAAGCACAGCTTGTGCTTTACGACGAGCAGATTGGGCTGGTGCAGAAGGAACTGACCGGTGTGACGACGCTGGTCGACAAGGGGCTCTCTGCTGCGCCTAGACAGATCGCGCTCGAACGTGCGCTTGCCCAGGTCCGCAGCGATCGGCTGGCGGCGGAAACGGCCGTATTCCGTGCCAGGCAGGAGGTCAGCCGGGCGGACATCTCGATCCTTGACGTCAACAACAAGCACGCGACCGAGGCTTCGGAGTCGCTGCGTGAAACTCAAGGGCAGATCAACGAGATCGCGCGCAAAGCCGACACCGCCGTACAGATGCTGCATGATTCGGAAGTGACCGCTCCGCGGTTGCTAGCACTTCGAACTCGCGCKGAGGAAGCGCAACCGACATACACAATCATACGTCCAACAGCCGACGGCAAATCAGTGGATGTCGAGGTCAGTGAAACGACTATTGTGGAACCTGGCGACACGGTCAAAGTGAAAATCCCGCTGCCCAAGCTCGAGGACGGCGGACTTGTGCTTCCGACCGAAAGCGACATCTCCGAGATTCCGCTCGCCCAGGCGATGCCCTTAGACACGCAAGGGGCAGCAGCACCCGATCAGGCGGCTGCGACTGCCAAYACACAATAACGCAAGCTGACCAGCAAGGGTCATTGCCGCTCCGAGGGCCACACCTCTGGGGCATTTCGCGCGTCTGCGTCGAGCACAGGCCACGCAGATCATTCTTAGATGTTTAGTCCCGGCATTGGCTGGAGCGGGTCGCGAGAGAACCGTTGTGGCTGGGAAAGCCATGCCTTGCAGATGAATTCGTAGGGCGTGAGGCCTTTGAGGGTCTTGAGCCTGCGGCCGAAGTTGTAGGCCAAGACGAAGTCGGCAAGGTGCTGGCGGAGTTGGTCGTGGCTCTCATAGTAGAAACGCCTAACGGTCGCCTCCTTAATGGTCCGGTTCATC
>NZ_JBFUIP010000158.1:0-13546 GCF_056401815.1 Aminobacter sp. P4_D5
CTTTGGGGGGATGGACGGGCACGCGCCATGAGGCGCGGCGGCTTGATAGCCGCCGCTCTACCGCCGTTTTCAGCATCGCCAGACAGCCCGGTTTGTTGAAATCGCGGACCCGGTACCTTTAGGCGCAATGATGAAAACCATTCACGTTGTCGCCCTGGCCGGCGCAATTGGCCTTATCGCGGTGCTTCTGATCTCTCCTGCAAGTCTCCCGCATCGCCCCCAACCAATCGCCAACCGTCGTTTCGGCCATATCCGCACGCTGAGAGGCGTTCGCGGTTTTGGAGTGCGGATACCGCATGGACGACAAACGCCCGCTGGTGAGTCGCTGTGTGAATGTCGGGCCATTATTTTAGCTTCGCGAGCATTTGGTTTGCTAACGCCTAGCAGTTGCAGACCGAGCATCAGCCTTTCACGCCCGTCAAACGCTGTCATCACGCCTACATGGCAATCTATCGTCCACAGGGTTAGAGGCCAGGTTGAAAACCGACACTTCGTATCCCTGCGAAGTAACAAAGGAGGCTTACATGACTAGGATAATTCTTGCATGGATAGCTGCCCTCACAACCGTCACATTGGTTCACGCTGGCGGCATTTCGGGACCCCCTGTTTGTTCAACGGCCACCGATGTCTGGTCAATCTACCCCGGGGCGAGGCTCATGGGGTCTTTGTCGGTCCCCCGGCTAGCCTGCCAGCGTGCCCGTTGGGACTCTGCAATGGGCGCCTTGCCCTCGACCGATTTAGGGCTGCTCGACATTCCCCCATGGAACTTGCACCCCTTCTTGCCCACGACTGGCCTAGCCCTGCACGGGTGCCCCTTCCGGGTCTTGGCCCCGCAATGGTGATGGGACTCGTCGGCTGTCGGAAGCCCTAAAACGGCGTTCCCCACCTTCGGCGGGAAGGAGCGTCAATAGTCAAATCTTGCGATAGTGGAGCCCCTAGGGCTTTGGCATTCCTCCCTTTTCAAGGGAGTACTGCGCATGAAGCCTATTACGTGCATCCTGGCCGGAGATGACACGACAAGCTGGAAGCTGGTCTCTAATATGGACAGACGGCATGTCTATGTCGGCACAGGGCGTCCACCTTACAAGCGGCTGTCCATTGATGAACTTCTGCGATGGAGCGGCCAAACACTTTGCAGATTCAGGCCCGCGACAAGCTGAAGTCGATGATGTTGGATGCCATTTGCAACAACTAGGCGCGAAAGTACTAAAAGCCCCGCCGTAGCGGGGGCGTGTCAATGTCCTGCCTATCCCAGTACCGTTGGACGCTGGCAACTGTGAAGAGAAAAAACCCCGCCACTCATAGGATGGTGACGGGGCTCTTGATTGGTCAGGTACATGCCGCAGTCAGGCAGCGTCATCAATACAATAATTACCCGAAACTATCACCGCTCCCCGACCTGACGATGCCTCTGCACGTGGAGATCGTGGTCCAGTAAGCAGCGGCGCCAAATGTCACTCTCACTTTGTATTTGACCATGTCGTATTCACTGTCTGCTTCAAATGCCAGTTTGTAGTCGGGGTAACGAATCTGCCAAACGCCGTCGCTGGCGTTCCTATTCTCAAATTCTTTGGGGTATCGTGCGGCTAGCCCCCTCCCGAATGTAGGGTCCAAAACCAGGGCTTGTATTTCAAACTCTGTCAGGTCGATATCGCAGATTCTCCATAGTTGATGCGTTTGCCAAATACCAACGCCCCAACTGAAAAATGCGAGCCCGACAACAGCGACAAGAAGTAACAGGATCGCTTTATCTTGTTTGGTCTTCATTTGATGCTACGGATACTCAAGGTGGCGGACGGCCTGTGAGCCATGCAACCATACTGTCGATTGTCCGGTCGCACATGTTCTTGATATCGTAGGCAACTGCTGGAGCAAACTTATTTTCCGAGACACCGATGCTCCTTCCTAGGTCTTGGCCAACAATGGTTATGGTGGAGGCCGACCTGTGATGGCATACCAAGCTGCAGCGGCGCTGGCCCGCCAAGGAGGCGCGGACGTTCGGCGTAAGTGGAGGCCGCCGCAAAACGGAAATGACCTATGAAGACGCCTTCATCATAGGAGTTGTGGCGGCCTGCGTAGGTGTCGCATTGGTCGCCTACACCCTAATATTTGGGATCTGAGAGTGGCCCGATGATAGCGAGCGGCCTCCATGGCACGCCTCGTGTAGGCTCAGAACGTTGTCATTTTCTCGTTTTTGGAGGAGTGCGGGCGCTCAGAATGGAACCGGGGCGCGTCCTATGGAGTTCTGCGCGCCAAGGAGGCGCGGACACTGGCCTATGGAGAAAGCCACCCTGTCCGCGGCAAGCCAATGACCATCGAAGACACTGTTTTCATTGTAGCTCTAGTCGCCGTGGCCAGTGCTATATTGTGGTTGGTTGGCCTCTAGCAAGGAACCAAATGAACTGGGCCGACTGGTTTGTTGTCGCCGTAGCATTTGGCACGGCGAGCGCTATTCTCTCGCAGCTTGGGTTTTAGAGTTCCGCCCCGGCATGCGAGGGGCAATGACGCTGCAACGCGGTGATGAGTTCGAGGCGATCGCCAAGCTAATCGAGGAAGCGGGGCACCCGTTTCCGGTTACGCACATAAGGCGGCTTATTTTGCGCGCAACCGCTCGAACCCCTGCCAGCAAGGAACTGGCCACATGCATCGAAGTGCTGAACAAAACCCTTGGCGCCATAGCCGAGGTCATCGAGGAGATCGGAGACGGCCACAATGAAACGCGTCACGATGCGCTTGCCTATTTGTGGGCGCTGAAGCGGATGTGCCAGAAACCCAGTTCAAGAACCGTCATGTGATGACACCGTTGTTGAAGCGACGAGCTTGCTGAAAGGTGCCAAATTGGCGGTCCAGGGGGTACATAAGGTAAATCCAACGAGCCGGGAGGGGTCAATGGATTGGTTTCTTCTTGCTGCGGTCTTCAGCGCTTCCAGCGCGGTCATCTGGGCGATGAGTGCGTGAGGTCTACGCTGGCCAGTTCGCATCATCCGTGAATTCGGCAAGTATCGGCGTCATTGCCTGCGGCGGCGACAAGGATCTGCTGCCATTCAAGGCCGGTAATCTGACCCGGGCCGGTAGCCGTTACCGCAGTGATCAAAGTCGATATATCACCAAGCGCCACTAGTGCGCTTGCGAAGGTGGAGACCTCGTCCCAACCCTTCATATCCGCTTCCGTGGTGTCGATACGATGGAAGCCGCGCGCGTCGCCGAAGTCACAATCGAAGCCAAGCTCAAGTCGGCGTTCGCGTTCAGGAAGCTCAACTCCACAGRCTAGTAGGTCGGATGTCCATTCACCATGAGCCGAACGCGGTAGAGGGACGTCGTGCCAGCAATATAAAGACAGTTGAGTTTTGCTCCGCCAAAGACACAATTGGCCGTCGGTTCGGGAACCTTGATCTTGCCGACCAGGGTCCCGTCGGGGTCATAGCAATGGATGCCGTCATGGGCCGCAACCCATATGCGACCGGCTGTGTCGAGCCGGAATCCATCGAACAGTCCGGCGGTACATTCAGCGAAGACACGCCCTCCGGTCACACCTCCTTTTGCGCTGACGTCGAACACGCGCATATGTGCAGGATACTGACTGCCGTGCGTGCGGCCGGTGTCGACCACGTAAAGCCTGCTTTCATCGATCGAGAAGGCGAGCCCATTCGGCTTCACCATGTCAGCGACGACCGCCTCGACCTCGCCAGAACCCGGATCCACCCGATAAACCTGGGATGAGCCGATCTCGCTTTCGGCCTTGTTGCCTTCGTAGTCGGAATCGATGCCGTATGTCGGATCGGAAAACCATATCGAGTCGTCAGACCGTACTACCACGTCATTGGGTGAGTTAAGGCGCTTGCCGCGCCAGGCATTGGCGATGACGGTGACCGATCCGTCGAACTCAGTACGAGTCACACGCCTGCCGCCATGCTCGCAGGTTACAAGTCTGCCCTGGCGGTCGACGGTATTGCCATTGGAATTCCCCGATGGCTGGCGAAATGTACTGACCCGCCCGTCCGTTTCGTCGAAACGCAACATCCGGTCGTTGGGAATGTCTGACCAGACAAGGTAACGTCCGGCGGCAAACCATGCCGGGCCCTCGGCCCAGAGACAGCCGGTGAACAGTTTTTCTACCCGCGAGTGGAGATTGACCAGCGGGGCAAAACGCAGGTCGAGGATTTCAAATGCAGCATCCGACATATCTGCTCCCAAACATGTTCTAGCCTGCAACGGCCGGTGCTCGTTATGGCTGCCGGCCACCATTCACGAAGTCTGTGGCTGCCCTAGCCAGCACATCGACAGGCAACAGCGCATCAAGGACAAGGGCTGCTTCATCGAAGTCCGGAGGCTCAAGATCAGCGAATTGACTGTCAACGAGGCTCTCGGGCATAAAATGGCCGGTGCGTTCCAAGACGCGACGACGAGCCGTAGCGGGATCGAGCATGAGATAAACGAAACGCAAGGTTGGGTTGTGGTTTCGGAGCTGATCGCGATAGCGGCGCTTGAGCGCCGAACACGCGGCAACGACATGCTTTCCCTCCACAACACGCGAGGCGATCTCACGACCGATCAAATCGAGCCATCCCTTCCGATCGGCATCCTTCAGTGGCTGGCCGTTTGCCATGCGCGTGATGTTTTTCGCAGGGTGCAGCATGTCGCCTTCGACGAAGCTGGCATGGAGTGCCTCGGCGATCGCCAATCCGACCACCGACTTGCCGCAGCCGCTTACGCCCATGACGACCAGCGGCCGCATGACACCATGTGTCTTTATGCCGGATTTGGTCAAGTGCTCACCCTTTTGATGGGGCCCGACCGTAAAGCAGCAGCATGGAGATGATGACGACCCCATAGATGATCTGCCGGCCGGCTTCTGGCATTTGAATGACCGAGAGGATGGACTGCAGCAGGGTGATCAGGATAACGCCCGCCACTGTCCCGAGGTACGATCCCTTTCCACCCAGTATCGAGGTACCACCCAGCACCACGGCGGCGATTGCGGGCAACAGATATGCGTCGCCCATGGCCTGCGCTGCCTTGGAGGCATAGCCCGCCAGCAGGACGCCACCGAGAGCGCTTAACCCGCCCGAAATTGCAAAGGCGATCAACACCACACGTCTGGTGTTTATGCCCGACAAGTAGGCCGCGCGCTCACGGTTGCCGATCCCGTAGACAGCACGTCCAAAGCCCGTCTTCGTCAACATGAACACCATGCCTGCCCCGACCAGGGCCCAGATGACGACAGCGTTTGGTATTCCCGGGACCAGCGCGCCGGTTGCGATGTAGCGCATCGCGTTGGTTGCTGAATCCCGTGGTGCAAAACCGCCCGTGTAGACCACCATCAGCCCTTGGGCGACGGCATTGGTGGCGAGCGTCACGATCATCGAGGGGATGCGCAGATATGCGACGCCAAAGCCGTTGAGCGTTCCGAACGCCATCCCGCAAAAAATGCCGAACGGAATTGCAAGGGCGGTCGCCACGGGCCCGTAGGCCGTTGCGGCACAGGCCATCATCGCGCCACCTGCCACGACCCAGGGTACGGAGAGATCTATCTGCCCGAGAAGAATGACAAGCATCATGCCAGTGGCAATCACGCCAAGGAAGGACGCGACCTTCAACTGCTGCAGCAGATACTCGCTTGAAAGGAAGCTCGGTGAATAGAGGCTCCCGATAACGATCAGCGCCAGGATACAGGCAAAGGCGGTCACGATTGCCGGATCGGCACGGCGGAGGAATTTCGGCATCCTGCTTGGCGTACGCATTGGCAAAGCTTCGCTCATCGAAACCACTCCAGCCGATTGCGTACCCTCAGAAGTCCGATCGAGCCAAAGCTGATAGCAGCCAGCAAGATCACTCCCTGAAACAGGGGTTGCCATAGAGCGTCCATATCAAAAACAAACATGAGGTCGCCGATGGTCCGGAAAGCAAACGCGCCAAAGATCACGCCGATGATGCTGCCCTTACCGCCATAGAGCGAGACGCCGCCGAGCACGACTGCTGCAATCGAAAAAAGCGTGTAAGTGCTAGCACTTGCCGTCGAAGCCTCGCCTGAATAGGTAAAAAAGGTCAAGAACAAGCCCCCCGTGCCGGCAAGCAGGCCCGAAAGGGCATAGGCAGCAAGTTTGCCACGACGGATTGGAACACCTGACATATAGGCGCTCTGCTCGGACGATCCGGCGGCATAGGCAGCGCGCCCGGTAACGGAACGGCTGAACGGCACCCAGACCAGAAGCACGATCGCCAAAAGAAACACCAGGCTCGTTGGCACAACGCCCAGCAACTTGCCGGTCATCGCATCAGCGAGTGTTTCGTTTACCGATCCTCCAGGCAAGGGGCGCAACATCAAGGCAATGCCGAAATAGATCGCGCCGGTTCCGATGGTGGCGACGATCGGTTGCAACCTTCCAAACAGGACGATCAGGCCATTTAGGGTTCCGCAAAGCAGACCGACTGACAGCACCAACACTATGCCCAGGGCTGTTTCCAGGGGCGTTCCCTGCACAAGCCAGGACGCCAGGCAATTGGTCAATACGAAGATCGATCCGATAGAAAGGTCTATTCCAGCAGTGATCACGACCAAGGCCTGAGCCATGGCGACCAGCGCCAGAAGTGTGGCCTTGTTCGATGCCGTCTGCGCAACGTTGGGTGTGAGCCCTGCAGGGTGGTTRGCTATGTAGATCGCAAACATGAACAGGAAGATGCCGAGTGCGATCAGCGTTCCCTTCTGTTCCGCAAACCAGTAACGCCAATCCCTCATGATGGGATCCCCCCGATCCGAGCATGTCTCATCTCGTGATCAACATTGAGCGCGCTGGCAACCAGCGCATGCTCGTTGAGCTCGGCGCCTGCGAATTCTTGCTTGATGGCGCCGTCGTAGAAGACAAGGACCCGATCGCAGCAGCCGATCAGCTCGTCATAATCGGTCGAATAATAAAGGATCGCCGCGCCCTGGTCGGCTAGACGACGCAGGAGTTGATAGATCTCCTGCTTAGTCCCCACATCGATGCCGCGTGTCGGATCGTTGAGCAGAATGATGCCGGGCTTGCGCATGAGCCACTTGGCGATAACGACTTTCTGCTGGTTGCCGCCTGAGAGCGCGCTAACCGGGCCATCGAGCCCGTCAGTTTTGACGGCAAGCATTTTCAGCATGTCATCATTGGCTTCATGCTCGGCTTGCTTGTTTATGATCCCGTATGCGGAGAGCATGTCGAGTGCCGCGAAGGAAAGGTTGTCCCGCACCGACATCGGCAGCATCAGGCCCTCGGTCTTGCGATCCTCGGGGATCAGCGCCATTCCCACAGACTGGGCCTTCGCGGCCGAAGGGCTGTTGATGGCTACGCGCCGGCCTTCGACGAGGATGTCGCCGGCAACGCCGCGCAAGACGCCGAAAATGGCCAACAGAAGTTCCCGCTGCCCCTGTCCGTCCAAGCCGCCCAGCCCAACGATTTCACCGGGCCGCACAGCCAGAGAGATGTTTTTCAGGCGGTTGTCCCAGGACAAGTTGCGACACTCCAGCACTGGACGCAAGTCAATCGGAACGGCAGGCGGCTTGTGCGGGAAGACATGACTGTAGTGTCGCCCGATCATCATCTCGACGACTTCGTTCTCCGACTTTGTCCCGGCCTCATATGTCGCGACGTTGCGCCCGTTCCTGAAAACGGTGCAAGTGTCCGCAAGCTCCGTGATCTCGTTCATACGGTGCGATATGAACAGCAGCGCCATTCCTTCGTTGCGCAAGCGCCGCAGTACCGCAAACACCTTTTCCACATCCGCGGCCGTCAGCGCGGACGTTGCCTCATCCAGGATGAGAATTTTCGGGTTGCGCGCGAGCGCCTTGGCTATTTCCACCAACTGGCGCCGCGACAGTGGCAGGTCTCCAACCAATGCAGCCGGGTGGATGTCTTTTGCGCCCGCCCTTGCCAGCGCATCCATGGCGATCAGGCGTTGTTTTCGGCGATCGATCAGACCGAAACGTTTCGGCGGATTGGTTATCACGATGTTGTCGGCGACGCTAAGATCGGGAATGAGCGAAAGTTCCTGGAAGATACAGGCTACGCCCTGCCCGCCTGCGGCCGCAGGCGACGCAAACGACATCTCCTCGCCATTCATCAGCATCCTTCCCTCGTCAGGCATCACGACGCCGGCCATGATCTTGATGAGGGTCGATTTGCCGGCGCCGTTTTCTCCGAGGATGGCGTGGATACGTCCTGCCTCGACGGTTAGGTCGGCTTTGTCCAGTGCCTGGACACCGCCATAGCGCTTGGAAACCTGCTCCAGCTGGAAGAGCGGAGTGCTGTCCAACCAAACCTCCTGTTGCGAATTGACGGCGCAAGGCTGCCGCGGGTCTTGCCCGCGGCAGAGAAGTGAGGCAGTTCCAGTTCTACTGGTTTTCCTTGGACTGGCCGAGTATCTCGATAGCGGAAATGTCGATGCCGCAAGTCGGGAAAGAATTGCCGACAAAGAAGTTGTCCGACTGGTCGGGATAGAAGTCCTGCCCCTCCTTGAGGTTGGGATCCTCGACGATGGCCAGTGGCAATTTGATCGACTGGGGAACCACATTGCCTTCCAGGGCGGTAAGCGCGGTCTTGATGGCGACCGCCACCTGGGCCGGACCAGAACCTGCCGACGAGCACTTCAGCCCCTCGCCGCTGAACTTTGCGCAGAACTTGCGAAAGCCGTTCTCAGTCTCGCCGCCAAACGGCACAAATGCATGTTTGGTGTCTATCATTGCCTGGACAATGCCGGTATCGCCACCCTGGCCGGTAATGCCGTCGAACGGTCCGCTGGCGACGATGGCATCCGCCGTCACCTTCTGCGCGACTGCGTCGTCCCACTTGCCGACAACCTCAACGACATCCCACTTCTTGCCGGTTGCAGCGAACGTCTCCTGAATGCCCTCGTGGCGGGCTCCGTCGACAGGATGGCCGGCGACGCCACGCACCTCGAGGATCTTGCCGCCTTCGGGTAGGTGCTTGACCAGCCAGTTGGCCCAGAGGATGCCAAGACCCTTCTGGTCGACATTGACGTTGATGAGGTCTTCGGAATCGTCGACCGTGCCGTCGAAGGCAACCACCACAACGCCAGCCGCCTTTGCCCTCTTCAGAGCCGGAATGAGCGCAGCCGCGTTCTGGGCGTTGACGATGATGGCGTCGTAACCGGAATCAATGAAGTTATCCACGGCCGAGATCTGCGCTGGTACGTCTTCCCCAGTCGACACGACCTTGAACTCCTTGAGTTTGGCGGCGACCTCTGGTTGTGCCGCGTAGGCCTTGGCCGACTGGATCATCTGGATGCGCCATGTGTTGGCGATATAGCCATTGGCGAGCGCTATCCGATACGGCCCCGTCTTGGCTGGATATTTGTAGAACTTTGTATCTGCATTCCATGGCGCGAAACATTTCGCGTCGGCCGCCGGACCGGACACCACCTCAGGGTCGGCAATCGCCGTCGATCCCATCATAAGAAACGCGCTGGCCGCGATCATGCCAGCCGCAAGCGACTTCAACATGTCAATCCTCCCATTTCGTTTCATGATACTGAGGATCGATCCACATGCGGCCAGATTGGCGGCACGATTTCTCCTTCGCAGCATCGACCTGCGGCAGGTGAATATCGGGACAACATCCTCCGTATTGCACACCAAGGCCATTTCCTCCCGGCTTTTGGCGCAATAGTCGATGGTAGCGCTACCATACCCGAATGTAAAGGTGACCCGCTTCCAGATGCCGTCAATTCTGGAGGTTACCTGCGGCTGGTGCTTTCCCGGATTTTCAATTCGAATCCGACATCAACGACAGGTTCAAGCTGAGGCGTTCCCGCGATTGCCGCGCGGACCATGGCAACCGCGCGCCTGCCGATCTCGTAGCGATAGGTACGCACGCTTGTCAGCGACGGAAAGGCCACTTCCATCATGTCGAGATCATTGAAGCCCGCTATTCCAATCCTGCCAGGCACTGCCAGGGCAGAGCGGTTGCATTCGAACAACGCGCCCAAGGCCAGGTCGTCATTGTTGCAGAATACCGCGTCAAGGTCCGGCGCCTTGGCAAGTGCATGACGCAACAACTCGCGTCCGAGCGAGACGCTGGATGGTGTCGGCGTTGTCGTCACCAGGCGCGGGTCGTAGATGCCCACCTCTTCAACCACGGCGCGATAACCGGCCATGCGCCGCTGCGACCGGGGATCCATGCGCGCACCAATGAAACCGATCCTCCGGTATCCCATCTCGACAAGGTGACGGGTGACGGCTCGCCCGCCTTCGAAATGCGAGAAGCCGATCATCATGTCGATCGGGTCGGTTCCGGTTTCCATGATCTGAACAACGGGACAGCCTGCCTTTTGCAGCATAGCCCGGGCTGCCGGTGTCTGGTCGATACCGGAGACGACGAGGGCCGATGGGCGTTGGCTCAGGAAAACGCGAAGCAAGCGTTCTTCTTCAATGCCCGAATAGTGGGTGTTGCCGAGGTGAAGCTGCAGATGGCTATCGCCCAGACCGTCATAAAGACCGCGCACGACCTCGGCGAAGACATTGTTTGTCAGCGACGGCACCAAAACAGCGACAATGTCGTCCCGCGCCGAGGCGAGTGCGCGGGCGTTGCGATCGGGAACATACCCAAGTTCATCGATCGCCGCAGCAATTTGGTTGCGAAGGTCTTCGGACACTCGGTCAGGCTCTCTCAGGGCGCGCGAAACCGTAATCGCTCCAACACCTGCTCGTTGCGCGACATCCGCAATCGTCGGCTTGCCGCCGCCACGTCTTCTCCGCACCCGCGTATCCTTGCTCTCGTCCAAAGCGGCAGGATCCCTTCCACCACTATCCACATCATCATGCAACGAAGCTGTGTTGCTTGAGAAGCCGGCGGCCAAAAGCTGAATTGTGAAGCCCTCCAAGCCCTGATCGAGTGACGTGAGGTTGTGACCCTTTGTCCGAACGCTCGGCCAACTCGCGCGCGGGGCCACCGTGTCGATGCGGCTCGCCTGGGGGGGGGGAACTCAATTCAATGGTGAAACCCCAGCCCTAGACCAAGATCAATGGGTAAAAGCAAACGGGGAGGCTGAGCCTCCCCGTCGCACAAGTCATATCCTGACACGTTAAGTTAGAATGGAGAATCTGGGAAGTAGTAGTTGGCGGCGTTGTCCTTGGTCACGAGCGTGGCATCCAGGATGTACGTGCCGTGAACCGGAACCTGGTCGAAAAGCTGTGCTGCCGTCAGTTCCATCGCGGTGCCAACCATTGCCGGCGGATAGAGAACGTCGACCGGGACCATCTTGTCGCCGTCCATGACTTTCTTGACCATGTCCTTCGAGCCGGCGCCGCCGACGACATACTGGATGTCTGTGCGCTTGGCCTGTTCGATAGCTTCGAGAATGCCGACGACCATATCGTCGTCTTGCGCCCAGACCACGTCGATCTTCGGATACTTGGTCAAGTAGTCCTGCATGACCTTGAAGGCGTCGTCGCGGTTCCAGTTGCCGAACTGCCGGTCAAGAATTTTGACGCCCGAGCCGGCGATGCCCTTGTCAAAACCATCCTGGCGCTGCTGGTCGATCGGGATCGGCAGGCCGCGCACGATAACGACTTCAGCGTTCGGTGTGGTGGCGGCAATGTACTTGCCGGCGACTTCGCCGAGCGCCGGGTTGTTGCCGGCGACGTAGAGGTCGCGGACCGAGTCGTCATTGGTGGAGGGCGCCCGGTCGACGAGGGCGACGAACTTGCCTTTAGCCTTGACTTCCTTGATCGCGCTAACCAGCGGATCGGGATCCGTTGGGAGGATAACGAGCGCGTCGATACCCTGCGTTTCGAGGTCCTGCACGGCGTTGGCCTGCGACGACGGATCGGGCGAAGTTTTCACCACAACGTTCAGGTTCGGATATTCCTCCATCAGCTTTTTGGCGACTCGTTCGGCGTGGTACACCACGCCGGCGGTCCAGCCATGGTCGGCGGCCGGTATCGAGACGCCAATGGTCTTCTTATCTTGCGCCAGGGCTGTGCCCATGGTCGCAGCGAGCGCAACGGCTGCCAGTCCCAGTAGAATTTTACGCATTCATCTCTCTCCCAAAGTTACAGGTCTGTCTTGAACCGACCGGGCGACCCGCAGTCCCGATTTTCCTTCACGATTTTCGCATCAGCGAACGCTGCACCAACATGGCGATAATGACGATTGCTCCCTGGATCGCGCCGAGCAGGTACTCACTGACATAGGTTGTCAGGAGCATAATGTTGCCGATGATTTCCAGAATGAAGGCGCCAGCCACTGTTCCCCAGACGCGCCCGACGCCGCCGCGCAAAGCGGTGCCACCGACCACGACGGCCGTGATTGCATTCAGTTCCCACATCGTGCCTGTCGTGGCCGTGGTGGAAGAAAGGCGCGGAATATAGATCAGGCAAGCTCCCGCCACGCATAGCCCCTGGATCACATAGGTCATGGTGCGCACGCGCGCGACCGAGATGCCCGAATAGCGCGCGACGTCTTCATTGGAACCGACGGCGATCACATGGCGGCCAAATGAGGTGCGATAAAGGATGAATGCTGCGATCGCCGCCGTGATGAAGATTGCTAGCACAGGGTAAGGAATGCCGAAAAGATTGCCGAAGTAAACGGGACGATAGACCGCCTGCACGTCAGGATCGCGCAGCGTGATTGCGCCGCCTTGCGAAAGCCAGGTGGTGAGGCCGCGATAAATTCCCATCATGCCGAGCGTGGCGATGAAGGGTTCGATCTTGCCCAAGGTTATTACCAGTCCGTTGGTCAGCCCACAGGCCATGCCGATTGCCAGCATCAGCGCCATAGCCGCCAGAACCATCATCAACGGATCGGTGACACCGCCCGCATTCATGAACATGATGGCGAGAGAGGCGACAAAGGCGGTCATCGCGCCGACAGAGAGATCAAGCCCACCGGCGGTGRTGACGAAGGTCGCGCCAATCGCGATGATTGCGATATATGCCGATCGCGTCATGACGTTCAACAGATTGTTGGCCGTCAGGAAATTGTCATGGGCAAACGAGCCCAGCACCAGTAGCAGCCCCAGCGCGACGAAGGGCGCCACCGCACGCAGGTCGATATCTTGCCAGAAGCTGCGCTTTTGCGGGTTGGCGGTAGTCGTCGTTTCAGTCATATCTCAGGCCGCCTCAGAAGTTTTCACGCCCGTCGCAAGCACGACGATTTCTCGCTCGTTCATATATTCGCCGCTCACCTCACCGGCGATCACGCCCTCGCGCATCACAACGATGCGGTCAGAGACGCCGATCAGTTCGGGCATTTCGGAAGAGACGACGATCACCGACTTACCCTGCTGTGCGAGGTCGGCGACGAACTTGTAGATCTGCTCCTTGGTGCCGATGTCGATGCCGCGCGTCGGCTCGTCGATGATGACGATGTCGGGCTTCAGTATCATCATCTTGGCGATGAACAGCTTCTGCTGGTTGCCGCCGGAAAGCTGGCCGGCCAGCAGGTCCTTGTTGCGGGTACGAATGTCGACTTCGGTGATCGCCTGACCGAGTGCGGTGCGTTCGGCCTTGCGGTCAAGGATCAGGCCGCGCACAAAATTCTTCAGGCCAGCAAGCGTC
>NZ_JBFUIP010000159.1:0-13443 GCF_056401815.1 Aminobacter sp. P4_D5
GGTCCACTGTCCTGAAATGACCGGGCGGTTGGCCGATGACGCGTTTGAAGGCACGGCTGAAAGCGGCTTCCGAATCGTAGCCCAGCCGCGAGGCAACGACTGAAATCCTCAAGCGATCACGGACAAGCCACTGTCGCGCCTGGTGCATCCTGACCTGTGTGACATATCTCGCCGGCGTTTCGCCGACAACGGAAGCAAAGCGCTCGGCGAAGCCCGAGCGGGAGACGCCCATCATCCGCGCCAGAGCCTCCACCGACCAGTCTCGGCTCGGTTCGAGGTGGATCGCGGCCAGGACCTTGCCGACCTTGGGATCCCTGACGGCGGCAATCCAGCCGCTCGAATTGCCACAGCCACGCTCGACCCATGAGCGAATGATGATGGCGGCGAGCACGTCGGCAAGACGGGCGACGATGCCGCCGGAGCCGACGCGCTCGAGCTTGACCTCGCGCGCCATGGTTTCAAGCAGATGCGTGATGCCTGGGTCATGGGTCTCGAGCTCGGTGGTGCGCATGACGTCGGGCATCATGCCGAGCAGCGGGTGGAGACCATCAAGGTTGAAATACATACTGCCGCAGAAGAGCAAAGTGCCCGGCTGGCAGCCCTCGGTCGACAGGCAAAAGACGTTCTTGCAGATCTCGTGGATCTCGTAGCCGTTGATCGGMGACGATCTGGCTCCCGGTTCGCTCGCAAGCGCATGGGCAACGCCGCGCGGCAGGAGCACGGCGTCGCCGCATTTGAGTTCCACCCATTCGCCCGACGGCTGCTGGAGCCAGCAGGCCTTCTGGCTGACGAAGTAGAAACGCGCCGTGGCCTGGGCCGGGAATTCGATGTTCCACGGCTCTTTCAGTTCCCAGCGACCGTATTCGACGCCGTCGAGGCGCAAGCCGCGCAGGATGTTGGTCAGCGGATCACCGGCAATTGGAAATTTGGACGAATGATCATTCATGGCGGGGTTTCTAGCATGGAAACTCCAGACGGTCACTCCCACCTTGCACTGCATTCAATCGGAGACTGACCATGATCGAACCTGCGACAGCCGTAATGGACGGCGTTTCGCTCGCCCCCTCGACACCCCAGGAACGATCCGACCCGGCATGGGGGGCAGTCGTCTCCCTTGCGCTCRGCGTGTTCGGACTGGTCACGGCGGAATTTCTGCCGGCAAGCCTGCTGACCCCGCTGGCGCAGGATCTCCGCATAAGCGAAGGCACCGCCGGGCAGGCGGTGACGGCGACGGCAATCGTTGCCGCGATCGCCGCGCCCACCATGGCGATCGCCACCAAACGTATCGACCGCCGGCACGTCATGGTGGGCCTGACGCTCTTGCTGATTGCCTCAAGCATACTTGCCGCCGTTGCCTGGTCCCTGCCCTCGCTCTTGTTTGCGCGCGTCGTGTTGGGCATAGCGCTCGGCGGCTTCTGGTCCATGTCGGCAGCCATCGCTATGCGGCTCGTGCCGAGCGATGTCTTCCCGCGCGCCATGTCCATCATCCTGACCGGCGTATCCGTCGCCACCGTCTGCGCGGCCCCTGTCGGGGCTTATGTCGGCGATGTCTGGGGCTGGCGCACCGCCTTCATGCTTGCGGCCGCGGTCGGCGTCGTGACGCTGATCGTCCAGGTTGCGACCCTTCCCAAGCTACCGCCCGTGGGCGTGGCCAGCTTCCGCGCCCTGCTGGACGTCTCGAAGAACCCGATGATCAAGGTCGGACTGCTGGTGATCCTTCTGACCGCTTCCGGGCACTTTGCCGGCTTCACCTATTTCCGCGCCTTCCTGGAACAGGTGCCGGCATTCGGTATCGAGTCCATCTCGCTGGTGCTGCTCGCCTTTGGCATCGGCGGTTTCTTCGGTAATTTTGCCGGCGGCTTCATGGCCGAACGCAGCCTCAAGGCGGCCGTGACGCTCGCTCCCTTGTTGATCGCGATCGCCGCGCTTGCGCTTTTGTTGGACGGCTCATCGCCTACAGTCTCGACAATCGCGGTCGCAGTCTGGGGCTTTGCCTTCGGCGCGGTGCCGGTCGGCGTACAGACATGGATGGTGCGTGCCGCGCCGGAGCAGGCGGAAAGTGCCGGCGGCCTGATGGTCGCTACATTCCAGGTGGCGATTGCAATGGGTGCCGTGTTCGGCGGTCTTTTGGTCGACAATTCAGGCGTTGCCAGCGCCTTTGTCTATAGCGGTGTGGCGACGTTGCTCGCAGCGCTTGCGGTCTTCTGCCTCGCTCCTAAGCGCACGGCATAGTTTGCTTCATTGAAGCCTCACCGCGCGGCTTCTAAGCGCGCGGTGAAATCCGCCTGACAATGGCCTTGGCGGCGACCAGCTTTGCATCGTCTATGCTGTAGGCAGCACGTACCACTGCTGCGGCGGCCTCCGCGTCGAAAGCGTTGCGGGCATGGACAAGTGCTAGCGGTTCACCCGCCCGCGCCTCCGCGCCAACAGGCAAGAGCCTGGTGATGCCGACGGCATGGTCGACCTTGTCTTCCGGCCGCTTGCGTCCGCCGCCAAGGGCGACGACCGCAAGGCCGATATCGCGTGTGGAAATGCCTGAGACAAAGCCGCTGAGGGGCGCTTTCACCAACAATTCGACATCCGCCCGGGGCAGATATTTTTCCGATCTAGACACAAAGTCCTTCGGGCCACCAAGCACGGCGACCATGCGGCCGAAGATTTCGGCGGCGCGGCCATCGTCCAGTGCCGCGCGTGCAAGCCGCGATGCCTGCTGGTTCGATGCTGCAATGCCGGCAGAGACCAGCATCTCGGCGGCGAGCGCCAGCGTGACCTGCTCGAGGCGCGGATCGCGGAAACGGCCGGTGAGGAAATCAACCGCGCTGGCGACCTCGACAGAGTTGCCGGCGGCGGATGCCAGCGGCTCGTTCATGCCTGTGATGAGGGCGGTGGTCTTGAGACCAGCACCATTGGCGACCTCGACCAGGCTGGTGGCGAGGGCCGAAGCGTCGCGCGCGCTTTCCATGAAGGCGCCGTTGCCGATCTTGACATCGAGCACCAGTGACTGGAGCCCGGCGGCGAGCTTCTTGGACAGGATGGAGGCGGTGATCAGCGGCACGGACTCGACGGTCGCGGTGACGTCGCGGACACCATAGAAACGTTTATCGGCGGGTGCCAGGTCGGCGGTCTGGCCGATGATGGCGCAGCCCGTCTCGCGCACGGTGCGCCTGAACAGCGCAAGATCGGGCTGGCTGGCATAACCCGGGATCGAATCCATCTTGTCGAGCGTACCGCCAGTGTGGCCAAGGCCGCGCCCTGAAATCATCGGCACGTAGGCGCCGCAAGCGGCAACGATGGGTGCAAGCATCAACGAGACGTTATCGCCGACGCCACCGGTGGAATGTTTGTCGGTAACCGGCCCAGGCAGATCCGACCAGTCGAGCACGTCGCCTGAATCGCGCATGGCAAGGGTCAGTGCCACTGCTTCGTTGCGCTTCATGCCGTTGAAGAAGATCGCCATGCCGAAGGCAGCGATCTGGCCTTCGGAAACCGTGCCCTTGGTGATGCCCTTGACGAAAGCGGCGATTTCCTCGGAGCCGAGCGGCTTGCCGTCGCGCTTGCGGCGGATGATTTCCTGGGGGAGCATCTAGAGGGCGCTCGCCCTATGTCCCGCCTTTGCCTCACTCATCATGCATGCCCTTCTCGAACATCTTGCGCAGCACCGTGGCCAGGCGTCCGCCGCCGATGGGCGCCATGTCTTTGGTCTCGCGGTGCGAAAGCTCAGCTCCCGTCATGCCGGCGGCAAGGTTGGTGATGACCGAGCAGGCGAGCACCTTGAGGCCGAGAAACCGCGCGATGATCGCTTCGGGCACCGTCGACATGCCAACCGCATTGGCACCGAACATGCGCGCCATGCGGATCTCGGCCGGGGTCTCGAAGGAAGGGCCCGAGAACCACATGTAGACGCCCTTGTGCAACTCGATGCCGGCGGCGGCTGCCGCCGCCTCGAACGATTTGCGCAGTCGGGCGTCATAAGCCTCGGTCAGGCCGACGAAACGGCGGTCGGTCGGCTCGCCGAACAGGGGATTGGTCCCGGAGAAATTGATGTGGTCCTCGATCAGCATGACCGAGCCGGGCAACATCTCGGGATCGACGGAGCCGGCGGCATTGGTCAGCACCAGTTGAGTGACTCCGATACCGGCCAGCGTCTCGAGTGCGGGGCGCATGGCCGACGCATCGCCCTGCTCGTAGTAGTGGGCGCGGCCGGCCATCATGATCACCGGCTGGCCACCGAAGATGCCGGCCACAAGCTCGCCGGCATGGCCGGTGACACCGCTTCTGGGGAAACCGGGCAAGGCGGCATAAGGAATGCGAATGGCGTCTTCGACTTCGTCGACGAGGCCGCCGAGACCGGAGCCCAGCACCATGGCGGTGGCGGGTGTGAGCCCGTCAAGCTGCTCGACGAGGCGGTCAACGGCTTCCTTCATTTGAGCATCTCGCCTTCAAAGCCATAAGGCAGCATCTGGCCCATGGTCACCGTTTCAACGATACCCGCGTCGTCGCAGAGATAGAGCTTGGTGTCTGCGTTGGCGAACTCGGCGAGACGCTGGCGGCAGCCGCCACAGGGCGTGATGCGGGCCATGCGTTCGGCGACCACGGCAATTTCAGTGATCTTGCCACCGCCAGCCATGATGTAGTGCCCGAGTGCCGTGGTCTCGGCACACCAGCCTTCCGGATAAGACGCGACCTCGATATTGGCGCCGGCAAAGACCCGGCCGTCTTCGGTGCGCAGCGCCGCGCCGACAGGAAATTTCGAATAGGGCGCGTAGGCCTTGGCCATGGCGGTGCGGGCGGCAAGGAATAGGTCGTGTGACAAAATCAGCGCTCCTTCACATAAGGCACGCCACCGGCACGCGGCGGAATGGCCTTGCCGATGAAGCCGGCGAGCAGGATGACGGTGAGGATGTAGGGCAATGCCTGCATCAGCTGCACCGGCACCTTGCCGATGAGCGGCAGCGGCGTGCCCTGCAGGCGGATCGACAGCGCGTCGAGGAAGCCGAACAAAAGGCAGGCAAACATTGCCGGCACCGGCTTCCACTTGGCGAAGATCAGTGCGGCCAGCGCGATGTAGCCACGCCCGGCGGTCATGTCCTTGACGAAGCCGGCATTCTGGGCGAGCGCCATGTAGGAACCGGCAAGGCCGGTCAGGATACCGGTGCAGATGACGGCGCGATAGCGCAGCCAGGCGACCGAGATGCCGGCGGTATCGACAGCTGCCGGGTTTTCGCCGACGGCGCGCAGGCGCAGGCCAAAGCGCGTGCGAAACAGCACCCACCAGGTGAAGGGCACGGCGAGGAAGGCGACATAGGTCAACAGCGAATGGCCCGACAGCAGGCCGGAATAGAGCTGGCCGATGACAGGCACATCGCGCAACGCATCGGCGCCGGGCAGATTGATGGCGCCGAAGCGAGCCTCCGGTGGCAGCGACGGCGTGCGTCCGCCCTGCTGGAACCAGGCCTGGCCAAGGATGATGGTCGAGCCGGCGGCGATGAAGTTGATCGCCACGCCCGAGACGATCTGGTTGCCGCGGTGGGTGATCGAGGCAAAGCCGTGAACCAGCGCCATGCCGATCGATACAAGAACCGCAACGAGCAGGCCGATCCACGCCGAAGCAAAGACCGCAGCCGCAGCAGCCCCGGCAAAGGCGCCGGCCAGCATCTTGCCTTCAAGCCCGATGTCAAAGACGCCGGCGCGTTCGGAATAGAGGCCGGCGAGGCAAGCGAGCAGCAGCGGCACCGAAACGCGGATGGTCGAATTCAGGATGTTGATGAGCGCGTCAACGAATTCCATTTCAGGCACGCTCCCCTTTGGTCGCCGAAATTCCGACCGATCGCGGACTGAAGCTCGCGAAAATGCCCTGGATGGTCGGGCGGAACATGTTCTCCAGCGCACCGGCGAACAGGATGACCAGGCCTTGGATGATGACGATCATGTCGCGGGAGATGTTGGGCATCTCGAAGGCGAGTTCAGCGCCACCCTGATAGAGCATGCCAAACAGGATCGCCGCCGGCACGATGCCGGCCGGATGCGAACGGCCCATCAGAGCTACAGCGATGCCGAYGAAACCGGCGCCGGAGACGAAATCCAGCGGCACGTTGTGCTGGTCGCCCATGATCGGGTTGAGCGCCATCATGCCGGCGAGCGCGCCTGAGATGACCATGGTGACGATGATGATGCGCGTTTCCGAGATGCCAGCGTAACGCGCGGCCTTTGAGCTGAAGCCATAGGTGCGAATCTCGTAGCCGAGCTTGGTGCGCCAGATCAGCACCCAGACAAGGAAGGCCATTACCAGGGCGAGCAGGAACGAGATGTTGAGCGGCGCCGATGGCCTGACCTTGAGGCCGAATTCGGCCAAAAGCCAGCCGAGCTTGGGCAATTGGCCCCCTTCGAGGAACTGGCGCGTCTGCGGTGCCATCGAGCCCAGCGGCTTCAGCACGTTGACCAGCATGTAGACCATCACGCTGGCAGCGATGAAGTTGAACATGATGGTGGTGATGACGATATGCGAGCCGCGCTTGGCCTGGAGATAGGCCGGGATCAGCGCCCACAGGCCGCCAAACAGCGCCGAGGCCACGATCGCCAGCGGAAACACCAGCCACCAGGGCAGTGTGCTGTCGAAAGACAAGGCGACGATGGCGATGCCAAGGCCGGCGATGTAGGCCTGACCCTCGCCGCCAATGTTGAACAGGCCGCAATGGAAGGCGACAGCCACGGCAAGGCCGGTGAAGATGAAGTTGGTGGCGTAGTACAGCGTGTAGGCGATGCCCTGCCCGCTGCCGAAAGCGCCCTCGACGAGGATGACGGCGGCGCGCAGCGGGTTTTCGCCGACGAGCAGCACGACGAGGCCCGCCACCGCAAAGGCGACCAGCAGGTTGATGAGGGGAATGAGCCCGTAGTCGGCCCAGGCCGGCAGTTTTGCGTAGGGCACACTCATTCGGCGGCTTCCTTGTGCTCGACGCCGGCCATCAGCAGACCAAGCTCGCCTTCGCTGGTTTCTGGCCCGCGCTCGCCGACGATGCGGCCGGCGAACATCACCAGGATGCGGTCGGACAGCGAGCGGATCTCGTCGAGCTCGACCGAGATCAAGAGCACGGCCTTGCCCTGGTCGCGCATGGCGATCAGGCGCTTGTGGATGAATTCGATGGCGCCGACGTCGACGCCGCGGGTCGGCTGGCCGACGATCAGCACGCCGGGGTCCTGCTCGATTTCGCGGGCGAGCACAATCTTCTGCTGGTTGCCGCCGGAAAAATTGGCCGTCTTGAGCCGGRGATTGGCCGGGCGGATATCGTATTTCTCGATCTTTTGCTGCGCGTCCTTCTGGATCGCGTCGAGATTGAGGAACGGGCCTTTCAGATATTGCGGCTTGTCGTGATAGCCGAGGATCGAGTTCTCGCTTTCGTCAAAGGAGAGGACCAGACCGACGTGATGCCGATCCTCGGGCACGTGAGCGAGGCCACGGTCGCGCAGTTCGCCGGGGTCGGCCTGGCCGGTCAGGTCGATCGGCTTGCCGTCGAGCATGACCGTACCGGAGACCGCCTTGCGGATGCCGGAGACGGCTTCCATCAGTTCGGACTGGCCATTGCCGGCGACACCGGCGATGCCGACGATCTCGCCGGCGCGCACGTCGAGCGACACGTTGTCGACCATGGTGACGCCGCGCGAATCCTTGACCGTCAAGTTCTTGACCATCAGCTTGACGTCGCCGGGATTTGCCTCGCCCTTTTCGACGCGCAACAGCACGCGGCGGCCGACCATCAGCTCGGCCAGTTCCTCGACAGTTGTCTCGCTGGTCTTGCGCGTCGCGACCATCGTGCCCTGGCGCATGACCGAAACATTGTCGGTGATCGCCATGATCTCGCGCAGCTTGTGGGTGATCAGCACCACCGTCTTGCCCTGGTCCTTGAGCTGCTTGAGGATGCGGAACAAGTGATCAGCCTCGGCCGGCGTCAGCACGCCGGTCGGCTCGTCAAGGATCAGGATCTCGGCGCCGCGATAAAGCGCCTTGAGGATTTCGACGCGCTGCTGCAGGCCGACAGGCAGCTCTTCGATGAGCGCATCGGGATCGACCTCGAGACCGTATTCCTGCTCCAGGCGACGAAGCTCCGAACGCGCCTTGGCGATCGATTTCTTGAGCAGGGCCTCGCCCTCGGCACCGAGGATAATGTTTTCCAGAACCGAGAAATTCTCGACCAGCATGAAGTGCTGATGGACCATGCCGATGCCGGCGGCGATGGCATCGTTCGGCGTCTTGATTGCGGTCGGCTTGCCGTTGACCCGGATTTCGCCGCTGTCGGCCTGGTAGAAGCCGTAGAGGATCGACATCAGCGTCGACTTGCCTGCGCCGTTTTCGCCGATGATGCCGTGGATCGTGCCGCGCGGGATTTCGAGCGCGATGTCGCGGTTGGCGCGGACCGCACCAAAGCTCTTGTTGATGCCGATCAGTTCGATAGCCATTTCCGCCATGCGACCGTTCACCTCAGGTTTCTTATGTTCTTGTTATGGCTTGCCGAAAGAGCTAGCACGCCCATACTGCCCTGCCAATCGGCTCGGCCAACGGCCCCCGACAATTGGCGGATACGCCCGCGAAACGCCCCGAAAGTCCGGACCGAAGAGGATCGCCCATGACAACCCCCCAGGACCGGCTGACGACGCTCGAAATCCGCGCCGCCGAACAGGAGCATACGATCGAGGAGCTTTCCGGCCAGATCGCCGAACAGTGGAAGGTGATCGACCGCATGCAAAAGAAGCTCGACGCGCTTGCCGAGCGGTTTCTCGCGCTCGAAGAGCAGTCGGCGCCCGACACCCCGGTGACCAAGCCGCCCCACTGGTGAATCCAGCTTTCGCTGCCAAGGTTCAAGCCGGACCGGCCGCGTCGGATGGCTGCCACAGTTCGATCGGATTGCCCTCGGGATCGTGGATCCGACAAAACCGGCCGACCTCCGAGTCCCATTCCGCTCGCGTCTCCACCGCGATTCCGGCTGCCCTCAGGTCCGACATCGCAGCGTCGAGGTCATCGACACGCAGATTGATCAACCATTGCTGCTCCGGGCGGCCGAAGTACTCGGTGTCCTGGCTGAAGGGCGCGAGGATCGTCGGCCCCGCCTGTTGTTTCCAGACCTCACGCGCAATGTCCGAGATGCCGAGGTGCTTTTCGTACCAGRCAGCGAGCGCTTGGGGGTCCTTGGCGCGAAAGAAGAAGCCGCCAATTCCGGTCACGGTGAACATCGACTGCCGTCCCAAAGACAGGGCCACAATGATCACGCCGCCGGACGATGCCCGGCGGCGTGGATTTCGATCGGACTAACCGATCAATAGGGGCACTTGTCGTCCGAGGTGTAGTCGTGCACCTGGACGGTACCGGCGATGATGTCGGCCTTGGCCTTTTCGACGGCAGCCTTCATCTCGTCGGTGACGAGCGCCTTATTGTTGTCGTCCATGGCGTAGTCGACGCCACCTTCCTTGAGGCCGAGATTGTTGATGCCGCCTTCGAACTTGTCGTTCTTGGCATCCATGAAGGCGTTGTAGACGGCGACATCGACGCGCTTGAGCATCGAGGTCAGCACCTTGCCCGGCTGCAGGCCGTTCTGGTTGGAATCAACGCCGATGCCGAGCTTGCCGCCATCGGCGGCAGCCTGGAGCACGCCGACACCGGTGCCGCCGGCCGCGGCGTAGATGACGTCCGCGCCCTGCGAGATCTGGGTCTTGGTGATTTCGCCGCCCTTGGTCGGGTCGTTCCAGGCGGCAGGGGTGTCGCCGGTCATGTTCTGGATGACTTCGGTCGCACCGGCTGCCTTGGCACCGCCGACATAACCGCAGCCGAACTTGCGGATCAGCGGAACGTCCATGCCGCCGACAAAGCCGACCTTCTTGGACTTGGAAGCGAGAGCGGCCATGACGCCGACAAGGTAGGAGCCCTCATGTTCCTTGAACACGATCGACTTCACATTGGGCTTTTCGACGACCATGTCGATGATGGCGAACTTGAGGTCCGGATAGTCGACCGCGACCTTGTCGAGTGCTTCGGACCAGGCGAAGCCGGCCATGACGATCGGGTTGCGGCCATCCTCGGCGAAGCGGCGCAGCGCCTGATCGCGCTGCGAGGCGTTGGAGACTTCGAACTCGACATAAGGAATGCCGGTCTCCGCCTTGAACTTCTCGGCGCCGTTGAAGGACGCTTCGTTGAACGACTTGTCGAACTTGCCACCGAGATCGTAGAGCAGCGCTGGCTGAACGTCAGCTGCAAGCGCCGGAAGGCACATGGCGGTGGCCGCCAGAAGGCCGAGAACGATACGTTTCATGTGATCCACACCCTGTCGGTTGTCTTTTCTTGCGATTGCCGCGCAAGCCGTTCCTCGGGCTCGCGCACAGCACATGGCAGAGTCTAAATTCCCCCCGCGCATCGGCATATCTTGCACGGTCCAAGACAAAATTCACGCGGAATCTTGACCTTTTGGAAAAATGCACAGGCGTTGCAAATGGATCGTGAAACGAATGCCTAAACGGTGGCCTGCTGGGGGATTGCGCAAGCAACGCCAGTGCCCTTGAGGCCACAATAGCCATAGGGATTCTTGGCCAGATATTGCTGGTGGTCTTCTTCGGCGAAATAGAACTCGGGCGCTGGTTCGATCTCGGTGGTGATCCTTTCGCGGCCGGCACCCTTGAGGGCCGCCTGATAGGCATCGCGCGAGGCGACCGCCTCCGCCTGCTGGTCTTGCGAGAACGTGTAGATCGCCGAACGATAGGTTGTGCCGACGTCGTTGCCCTGGCGCATGCCTTGCGTCGGATCATGCGCCTCCCAAAAGATCTTCAGCAATTGGGCATACGAAACCTCTTTCGGGTCGAACACCACCAACACCACCTCGGCATGGCCGGTCAGCCCTGTGCAGGTCTCCTGGTAAGTCGGGTTGGGCGTGAGGCCGCCGGCATAGCCGACAGCCGTGACCCATACGCCCGGCGTCTGCCAGAACAGCCGCTCGGCACCCCAGAAGCAGCCGAGGCCGAACATCGCCGTCTCGAACCCTTCAGGGTACGGCCCCTTGAGCGGGCGCTTCGACACGTAATGTTTCGAAGCGGTCGGGATCGGCCGCTCACGGCCGGGCAGCGCTTCGCTGGGGGCTGGCATCTTGAGCTTTTTGTTCAGCATGTCGCTCAGGAAAAACATCTCGCATGCTCCCTTTTTTGTTTCACCGAATCTGTATCGTGCCGCAGCGTCGACGCTGGCGCTCACACTTCGGCAGTGAAGCGGCCCGGACGCCGCCTGTGGCCTATGGCGTAAAGCAGAAAAGCAAGGGCCGCGAAGATCGCAAAGCCCGGCAAATTGAGCACCGGCATGATGACACTGTCCCAAAGTGCTGGGCTCGCTTTGTCGCTGACAAATGTCTCGGTTGCGGCAAGCGTAGTCGGCGAGGCCGTCGACCAGCTGGTGTCGAGCGGTGTCATCACCAGACGCGACACCGCGACAGTGCGCGTGGCATCGAGCACCGCCATGATGACGGCCACCGAAAGTGCGATCGCAGCGGCGAGACGGAACACGAAGCGGATCATCAGCGGTCCTGGATATCGGTTTCAAAGCGAGAAATAGGATGGGTGGCGTGCCAGCGCAATCATGGACACGCCGAATTGACAGGCAAATGGCTCAAACTGCAGGCTTCGGCTTGCGGCGATTTACGCGCCAGACAGCGAAGATGCCGCCGCCGATCGCCCCGACCAGCATGCCGGCAAGGCCGACCAGCACCACGAAGTAGCCGCRGGCGCCTTCAAAGCAGCTCATGTCGGTCGCCTCGGAAATGCCGCTGCCGGCCGCAAGCCCGACACCCGCGCCCACCGCCCCGCCGACGATGACGCCGACAAGCGCCGCAAAGAGCGAAATCAGCAGGCCGGGACGAGCGCGTTCGTCATTGCTGAACACGGCCCGCGCCCGATGCGTTCGGCCGACCAGAAAGATGAGGAAGAGGCCAATCGCGATCTCGCCACCATCCCATGCAAGTCCCTCGATCGAGAAGGCGAAATCCGGGGCGACAAGAATATAGACCTGCTTGGCGACAAGGAAGGCGATGATGGCCAATTGCCAGAAGGTGAAATTGCGCGGAAAACGCTGCGAGCGGCTGTAGGCGAGGCTGAGCAGATACAAGCCCCAGGCGATCGTCACCACAGCCACGATCATCGAGGCATAGACCAGGTAGAGGGCGGCGTCCGGCAGGGAAAACCCTTGCATGACGGCAAGGCTCTGGTCGAAACCGCGCGCGCTGAGCGCCATGACAAGGCAAAGCCAAAACACGGGCAGCCAGCCCAAGACGCCCCTGGCGTTCGATTGCATTTGCGCTGGCATCGAATCCCCCAAAACAGCGCGCCCCACGCGCCATTCCAGTTTGCGGCAAAGCAGCGTCGCAAGACAAGGAAGCCACGGAATATGCCGTTCGATTTCCACGGTTGACAGCAACAAGGGACGCGCATTGCGTATTTTGCCGGCAAGGCCGACGCCCGCTGCAAGATTTGCCACGTCAGCGCTTGGCAAGTGCCGCAGGATCGACTAGATGAGCCCGGCAGCCGGATGCGCGAGAGCGTGTTCGGAGGCAGGCGGATGGGTGGCGGCAGGTTGACCGCACCCGATTGCCGGCTCCTTTCGAGCCGCAAACCAACGCCCAGGAGATGCGCGCACTCCCAACCAGCCCGGCTAAACCGGCCGGCGCAAGGCGCGTATGCGGAGAGGTGGCCGAGTGGTTGAAGGCGCACGCCTGGAAAGTGTGTATACGGGGAACCGTATCGCGGGTTCGAATCCCGCTCTCTCCGCCATATCCTAGTCGGCGTTCGCTGCGCGCTTGACGCTGCTTCGGTTGCGATCCGCGACAGCCTGTCAAGCGGTGTCGCCGCGCTGACGCTCCCCGGTTTCCCCCTTGGCTCAATTGAGCTGCATGCACTTCATTTGCCCTGCCGCCATGGCTGGTTCAGGACGAGAGTGCGGTTCAATCGTCGACCCCGGAGCTCGTTTGATTGCCCCCTCGACGGGCCTCCCAGCGACGAACTGAGGCCGGCTTCCTGAAGGCTGCATTAATCATCTCTAATGTAAATTATTGAGCAGAGGCCAAAGTTTGGTACGCTGCCAATTAGGGCTGGATGTGGGGCACGGTGAGATGCTGGCACAACGTCAGACGTTCGTCGAAATATTGGAGACAACCGCCAAAACAATCAACAGTACACCTCCCGAGACATTGAGGGCACTGTTACTACGTGCAGCGATCAGGCTTCGCAACAAGGAAGGAATAGAAATCGATCCGAATGTAGATCACGCAGTGACGTCACTTGCAATTGAAGTTGGCATGACCAGAGCTGAATTGATAGGCGACATCATTTGCGACTGGATGCAATCGAACGATTTTTTACCAACCTGGCTGCATCATGAAGACGGCGAAATGGCACCTATAGCTTAGGGTAAATCACACCAAGGAG
>NZ_JBFUIP010000160.1:0-13374 GCF_056401815.1 Aminobacter sp. P4_D5
GTCTTGAAGACGAAATCACCATAGGTCAGGTGCTCGTACATGTCGTCGGTCAGCACCCAGACATGCGGGTGGCGCAGCAACACGTCGGCGATGGCGCGCAGCTCGGCCTCGCTATAGGCCGCGCCCGACGGGTTCGACGGCGAGTTCATCACCAGCCACTTCGTCTTCGGCGTGATTGCCTTTTCGAGTGCGGGCGCCGTCAGCTTGAAGCCGTTGTCGATGCTGGTCTCGGCAAAAGTCGGCGTGCCGCCGCAGATCGCCACCATTTCGGGATAGCTGACCCAGTAGGGGCGGGGGATGACGACTTCGTCGCCGGGGTTCAGCGTCGCCATGAAGGCGTTGAACAGGATCTGCTTGCCGCCGGTGCCGACGATTGTCTGCTCCGGCTTGTAGTCGAGATTGTTCTCGCGCTTGAACTTCCTGGCAATGGCCTCGCGCAAGGGCACGATGCCAGAAACCGGCGGGTACTTGGTTTCGCCACGGCGGATCGCCTCGATCGCCGCGTTCTTGATGTTGTCGGGCGTGTCGAAGTCGGGTTCGCCGGCGCCAAGGCCGATGATGTCGCGGCCGGCATTTTTCAGCTCGCGCGCTTTCTGCGTGACCGCGATGGTCGCGGAAGGCTTAACGCGGGAAAGGGCATCGGCAAGAAAGGCCATGACTTCAGGTCTCCGGTTCGCAAATACGCGGTCGCGCGACCGCGGGCTTCTATTGTCGCATGACGCGGGGAATCGCAAGCGGATTGACGCCTTTGGCGCTGCCGATATGCTGGGCCAGCATCGTGCGGAAGCTGTGCATAAACAGCCGATTGGCTGCCGTTCAATTAAGTTTGAGACATTCCGTTAACCGGCGATCAAATCTTCGATGAGATTTTGGCGGAGCAATTTCGCCAGCATTCCGGAATAGGACGGACCGTGTCGAAGAGCATCGGGCTCGCCCATATCATCCGGCACGACGACGGATCTGTGTCCGGCGTTTGGGGCGTTCACGCCCTGCGCAGCGCGTTTCAGCCGATTTTCACCTTTCAGTCGGGCAGGTTGCTTGTCGGTGCCTACGAAGGCTTGATCAGGCCATTTCGTGGCGAGGACGCCGTGCCGCCGGGCATTTTCTTTGGCATGGTGGATAGTGCCGAGCGGCTGCAGGTCGAGACGCTGACACGGACGCTGCATTTGCTCAACGCGGCGGCGTTCCTGCCCAAGGAAGCGTCGATCTTCATCAATTTCGATCCCTCGGTGTTCCTCAACCGTTCGATTTCCGAGCACGCGTTGCGCGACATGCGCAAGGTGCTGAACGAAACCGGCATCGATCCGCGCCGCATCGTCTGCGAGATCACGGAAAAGAAACCCGCCTCCGAAGAGGCGCTGTTCGATTTCGTCAAGGTGCTCAAGTCGAACGGCTTCCGCATCGCGGTCGACGATTTCGGCTCGGACGAATCCGACATCAAGCGGATCAGGGACATCAAGCCCGACATCGTCAAGTTCGATGCGCACTGGATCGGCCGGCTGATGGAATCAGGCGCCGGCTTCGCCCTGCTCAAGGAAATGGTGACGAAGTTCGAGGAGAAGGGCATTCGCACGGTCTTCGAGGGGCTGGAGGAGAGCTGGCAGCTGCAGCTTGCCGAGCGGTCCGGCGCATCGATGGTGCAAGGCTTCGTTCTGGCGTTGCCGGAAATCGTGCCTGCCAACTTTTCCCTTTTCGAACCGGTGGCCCCTCAAGCCGCCGGACAGCACATGGCGGGTCCGGCGGTGATCGGAAATGCCGAAACGGTGCCAGGTCGCGCGCCGAGATTAAGCCGAAGCTTCGGCAAGAGGACATTGCATGAGTGACGAGTTTTTCGGGTTTGGTGCGTTGCCTGCGGATCTGGCCGCAAAGATTGTCGCCGATGAGGTTGGCCTGGAGTTTGGCGTGCATGGCGATTTCCGCCTGCGCTGCACCATTCAGCCGATCTTCAGGCATGAACAGGGCCGCCTGACGCCGGTTGCAGTGGATGGGCAGGTCGTGCCGTATCGCAAGGGCCAGCCCGTGGCGATGGCGGAATTCCTTGCCGAGGTGGCTGTTGAGGACCGCGCGATCGTCGGGCGTGTCTGCGAAGTGCTGCCGCTGGCCAATGTTCACAATATCGGCCTTGAGGGTGTCGCTCTGCTGTTCAAGCATGACATCAACGGTGGTGGGGCATCACTGGAGGATCTGCGCTTCATGGCCAAGCGCCTCGCCGACGAAGATTTTGAGGCTTCACAGCTGATCTGCGAGATCGACGGCGACGAAAACCTTGCCTGCGCGCTTCGTGCGCTCGGCATGCGCGTGGCCCTTGGCCATCATGGCGCCCATCAGCCCGACGGCAATGCCGTGAAGCGCGTGATGCCCGAGATCGTTCGGCTCGATCGGGCTTCGTTCGAGCGTTTTTGCGCGGATGCCGCGACCGGGCGCCTGTTGCGCCCTGTCGTTTCAGAACTGAAGGCACAAGGGGCCGACGTCCTTGTCGAAGGCATCGACAGCGACGGCCGTCTCGAAATCGCGCTCGGTGCCGGTGTCGACCTGTTCAAGGGCGATCTGCTTGAACCGGCGATGCTGGTTGGCTGCGTCTTTGCCGAGGGGCCGCGGGAGACGTCGCAATATCGTCGCGGCGAATGTGTGGTCGTTCCGCTGTTTGGATAAGGCTTGTTGGATAAGACTTGGCGAAACATCACCAAATCTGATGTTTCGCCAAAGAATAATTCGCTGGATCGACATGCCTGCACAACGATAATCGCCATGAAAAAAGGGCGAGTGCGATGATCACGATCTACGGAATGACCGACAGCGGCAATTGTTACAAGCCGCGCCTGCTGATGGCCAAGCTTGGCCTGCCGTTCACCCATGTCGAGACCAGTTCGCGCGACGGCACGACGCGATCGGCTGCGTACCTTGCCAGGAATGCCAATGGCAAGGTGCCGCTGCTCGAACTCGAGGACGGTCGCTTTCTCGCTGAATCGAATGCGATMCTGCTGCATCTGGCCGAGGGGACGCGGCTTTTGCCGCCTGACGCATACGAAAGGGCGCTTGTCTATCAATGGCTGTTTTTCGAACAATATAGCCATGAGCCCCATATCGCCGTGCGTCGCTCGCTGATGACCTATCCCGAGCGTGCCGCATTGGCGACGCCAGAGCGTCTGGCCTCGCTTCTGGAAAGCGGCAACAAGGCGCTGGGCGTGATGGAAGCACAGCTTCAAAAGACGCCATTCCTGGCCGGTGACGCGATGAGCGTCGCGGATATCGCACTTTATGCCTACACCCATGACGCGACAGTCGGCGGCTACGACCTGGATGTGTTTCCGGCGGTGAAGGCCTGGCTGGTGCGTGTCGAGGCAGACAAGGGGCATGTGCCGGTCAGCTGGCTGCCCTGACGCCGCTATTGCCACACAAAAAAAGGCCTGAAGATCGGATCGATCTTCGGGCCTTGTCTTTGTTGCGTCCAGACATCAAGGCGGGTCTCCGCGATCTTGAGCCTGTCCGCAAAAGAAAAAGGCGGGGTGTAACCCCGCCTTCCGCTGTCAGCAGCTGATCCTGGTCCCTTCGGCCCGAGGCTCACGGCAATCTGCCGCATCGTCCTTCAGGTCTTGGTTCCGGCGCGCTTGTCGCGCGGCCGCCAGTACATCCGTGACTTGCAACGCAATTGGAGCTTTCGCTCCCGCGCGCCTTAAATCAGACTGCCTTCAAAGCTCCGGCAGACGAGCGGCCCGTACGACGGTCCTGCTCGATGTCGAAGCTAACCTTCTGGCCATCGGCCAGCGAGCCCATGCCCGAACGCTCGACAGCGGAGATGTGGACGAACACGTCCGCACCACCTGCGTCGGGCTGAATGAAGCCGAAGCCCTTGGTTGCGTTAAACCACTTAACGGTGCCAGTTGCCATTGCGATAATCCTTGTCGTTTGCAGTTGGTCTCGATCAAGCTAAAATGCCTGATCTGTTGTATCGAAATTTTGGAGATAGACGTCTGCAAACGCGAGAGTGTCGCGGGGCACGGATCTGTCGGCCGAAATATCAACGACACGGATATAAGGGTATTCGGCGCCGAATGCAAGCCCCTGTAAATACTGGCGGCCTGAAGCTGGCTCCAATTTGCATGCAATCATTGCGGGCGAAGAGTATTGTTTCGCGTGGCGCTGGCGCCTGCCTGACATGTTGGGAGGTTACCATGAAAACCATCTTGCTTGCCGCGTGCCTGACGCTATTTGCCGCCGAAACGCAGGCGGTCTCACGCTACAATTCCACCAGCATGAGCTGCGCCAAGGTGCAGCAAACCATTCGCAGTGAGGGCGCGGCCCTCCTGCGCTGGGTGTCGCCGACATCGGGTGTCCAGCGCTACGATCGCTTCGTGCGTGACGACTCGTTTTGCCAGGTATCGTTCGAAACGAAGCTCACCTCGGTACCCGCCGCCGACACCCCATCCTGCCGGGTCTACAACTGCAAGCCAATCCAGCGCTTCCGTGACAGGTAACGGATCGCAGTCGCGGGATGTTTTTGCGCTTTCCATCCGTTTGTCAGGACATGGCTGGGCGACGCCTAATCGGTGCGCAACCATAGCGGGCGAAAAATGTTATATTGCGTGGCGATAGCGCCGCTTCCGGAAGCCTTGGGAGGTCATCATGAAAACCATTCTGCTAGCCGTTTGCCTGAMTATGCTTGCGGCCGAGGCACAGGCGGCCTCGCGCTACACGTCGACCAGCATGAGTTGCGCCCAGACGCGCGGCACGATCGTAAGTCAGGGCGCTGCCATCCTGCAGTGGCGCTCGCCGACTTCGGGCGTGCAGCGCTACGACCGCTATGTAAGGGATGACAGCTTCTGCCCCACCGGCCAGTATGCCGAGCGGGCCTGGGTGCCGACGGCCGATACGCAATCCTGCCCGGTCTATAAATGCAAGCAGATCGACCGCGACGATTTCTTCCTCTTCAGGCGTCGACACTAAAATCCGAACGATACCTGGGTGGCTGGAGGCGGGCCGACACGCACGCCTTCGAGAACCAGCATCTTTTCCTTCATGTTCGAGCCGCCGGTGGCCGAAAAGCCGCCGATCTTGCCGCCCGCCGCCAGGATGCGGTGGCACGGGATGACAAGCGGTATCGGGTTGGCGCCAAGCGCCGCGCCGGTTTCGCGAAACAGGCCCTTGCGGCCGGCCTTTTCCGCTAGTCCGCCATAGGTCGTTGTTTCGCCATGGTGGAGGTTTCTGGCCGCGGCATAGATATCCCTGCGGAAATCGTCGACGCCGGTGAGATCGACCGGCACGTCGGAGAAATCGACATCCGTGCCTTCGGCATATCTTCTGATGTCGGCGATCAGTGTGGTGGTCCATGACGGCGGCGTACGATCGCCAGTGRCGGCATCGCTGGCGCCGGCGAGGCGCAGCAGGCGACGTTCGGCCGCGGCATAGGTCTTTTCGGGCAGGCAAAGCCGCGTCAGTCCGGCATCGCTCCAGGCCAGCGCCATGAAGCCGAGCGCGGTTTCGAAGACGGCGTGTCCGGGGAGGGGGAAGCTGATTGCGGTGTCCACGGCCATTCCTTTCCCAGTCAGTACAAATTGGGGTCTAGTCAGTACAAATCGGGAACAATTTTCGCACGATCTGCGACCGCATGCCACCCGAAAACCACAACCGCCTGTGGATTGCCCGGACTCATGCTGTGTTGTAAGAAGTTGGCGGGACGAAATCATTAATAGAGTGTGCATTTGCCGGCGATAAAGACCCACCTGCTGATTTCAGCGGCACTGGCGACGGCTCTGCTGTCTGGCTGCCAGACCAATACGGCGGCGCTCAGCACCGACCTTTCGACCGGCGCAGACGTGGCCTTGGCCTCCGAAATCGACCTATCGCTGCCCGACACCGTGGCAGTGGTGCCGACGTCATATGCCAGCACCGATACGCCGCTTGCAGGTTCAGCACTTGCGACAGTTGCCGCCGCCCAAGCGACCGATGCGCTGACCGCCGAAGCGCCTGCGGTAGCCCCCGTTGTCGCAGCGGCCGAAGCACCCGCAACGCCTGCGGCAGTTGCCGATGCAGCCAAGGCGCCTGTAGTGGCAGCTGCCGCACAGGGCGCTGGCCCTGCGCCTGCTACCATCGCCAAGGTCCCGGTCGACCCGATGAGCGCGCCCATGGCCGGCGGCGAGATCATCATCGCTGCCAATGCGCCCAAACTGTTCGGCAAGTTTCCGCCGGCCCCGACCATCGCCGACTACGCGCTGCCGGCCACGGCACCGGTGCCGGCAAGCTTCCAGGTCGCCTCGCTCGGCGATGTCGCGCCTGAAAGCTTCACGCCGTCGTCTTATGCCGTGCCCGACAGTCCGGCCCTTGCCTCGCGCGGCAAGATCGACGCACTGATTGCGAAATATGCCGCCATCTACGAGGTTCCGGAGAGTTTTGTGCGGCGCGTGGTCAACCGCGAAAGCACTTTCAATCCGCTCGCCTATAACAGGGGCCATTGGGGCCTGATGCAGATCAAGCACGCCACCGCGCGCGGCATGGGTTATGAGGGCCCCGCCAACGGGCTGCTCGACGCCGAGACCAATCTCAAATTCGCGGTCAAATATCTGCGCGGCGCCTGGATGGTGGCCGACGGCAATGAGGACCAGGCCGACAAACTCTATCAGAGCGGCTATTATTACCACGCCAAGCGCAAGGGCCTGCTCGACGAGACCGGGCTCGGCCGCGACCGCGTCCGCCATCGCGGCTGACGCATTTGGCTTCCGAGCCCGAGGAACATGATGTTCGCTTACGCCGGGTTTTGCCCGGCGAACTGAAAGCCGCATTTTGGCCGGCCGGTTTTGAAGTGCGGACGTTCGAGGCGCCCGATGCGCTGGCGCTTCACACGCTATTGGGGCTGGTCTTCGACGACGGCAAGGACGGGCCGTTTGAGGTCTGGTGGCCGCGGATTTCCGGCGATGCCGAGTTCGACCCCGAGTTGTGTTTCCTCGTCCTCGACGGCGAGGGCCGGCTGGCCGGTGCCGCGCTGTGCTGGTCGGGCGGCTTCGTGAAAGACCTTGCCGTTCACCCCGATTTTCGCGGGCTAGGCATCGGCGAGGCGCTGATGTGGCACGTCTTTGCCACTTTTGACGCGCGCGAGGCGCCGCATGTCGACCTCAAGACCAATCTGGTCGGCAATGCCGATGCTGTCCGGCTGTACCGCCGGCTCGGCATGGTCGAGGTGGACTGGGCGGGGTAGTTTTTACGCGGGGCGCGAGGTCGAGCCTTTCGCCTCACCTTGCTCCGTGTTGGCGCATTGCCGATCCGCTGCTTGAGTTCCAGCGCCCACGCCCTTCCTTCGCCGCCGCCCCACAACAGCCAGGCGACGTAGCCGGCGGAGAGGTTCTGCTCGTTGCCGTAATTCTTGCCGAGCTTGTCGACTTCGTGGCGGGCGAAGTAGCAGACCATGCGCTTGATGGCGTGGAGTGAAAGCTCTGTGCGGGCGACAAGCCCCTCGGCGCGGCCGACGCCGATCTCGGTGCCGCCGCGTCCGAATTTTTGCCAGTGCAAGGCCCTTGGCAGCGTGGCCGCCTGATCCAGCCCAATAATTCCGGCGGGCTGGCATAACTGGTCTGGCAAGTCTTCGGGATATGTAGCACAAGACGTCACGGGCGAAATATCTCGTTACTTTGCATTGACGAAAGCAGAAGCATGCCGAATTTTCTAAATCGTATGGTAAACGCAACATCTGACGCGGCGTTCCTGCCAATTAGCCGGAAGAAATCTTGGCGCGCTGCCATGCGCGGCCTGATGGCGGCGACCGTCGCGGGAGCCCTGCTGACGACTCAATCAGCGCTAGCCTGTACAAGCATTCGGATCGCTACATCGGACGGCGGTGCCGTCTACGGCCGCACCATGGAATTCGCCTTCAAACTCGAGTCTTCGGCGATGGTGATCCCGCGCCATTTCGAGCTGGCCGCGACCGGTGCAGACGGCAAGCCGGGCATGAGCTGGACGGGCAAGTACGCAGCGGTCGGGCTGAACGCTCTGGGCGTAACCGCGTTGGTCGACGGCATGAACGAGAAGGGGCTCGCCGGCGGCATCCTCTACTTCCCCGACTATGCCGGCTATGCCGACCCAGCCAAAGCCGACCCGGCGAAATCCCTTGCGCCATGGGACGTCTTGACCTGGGCGCTCACCAATTTCGCCACGGTCGCCGAGGTCAAGGCCGCGCTCGAAGGCATTTCGATCGTCGGCGTCGTACAACCTGCGATGGGTATTGCGCCGCCTGTTCACTACACGCTGCACGATGCCTCCGGCGCATCCGTGGTGATTGAGCCTGTCGATGGCGTTCTCAAAATCTACGACAATCCGCTCGGCATCATGACCAATTCGCCGCCGTTTGACTGGCATCTGGCCAATCTGYGCAACTACGTGAAACTGTCGCCTGTCAACGCCCCGGCGCTGGAGATCGGCGGGCAGACGTTCTCTCCGCTTGGGCAAGGCTCGGGCATGCTCGGCGTTCCCGGCGACACGACGCCGCCGTCGCGCTTCGTGCGCGCACTCGGCTTCACGCTTGCGGCCGAAAAGAAGCCGAGCGGCATCGAGAGCGTTCGCCTCGCCGAGCATATCCTGAACAATTTCGATATCCCTGCCGGCTGGATCCGGCAGAAGCAGGATGGCACCGCCGAGGCGCCGCTGGAATACACGCAGTGGTCGACCGTGGCCGACCTCACCAATCGGCAGTACTACGTCAAGACCTATGACGATCAGGTGCTGCGCGGGATCGATCTCATGAGCTTCGATCTCGACGCCAAGACCCTGGTCACCACTCCGCTCAAGTCGGAACTGGYCGCACCAGCCTTGGCATTCCCAAAATCGTGACCCGAGACCGGTCGGCCGCCATTGGCGGCTGACCGGGGTTCCGCCATCCCCGGTCAAATCAATCACGCCACGCGTGGCGCAAGCCATGCGGCACGTGGTTTCGGCCACCGGAATGCTTGCCAGAACAACGAAACGGGCATCATGAAACTGCATTCAACAAACAAGTCTCCCTCAATCCCGGGGATCCTCGCCACCTTGGTGACGATGCCATTGCTCGCAGCCATCAGCCCGGCCGGCGCCGCCGATCTGCAGCCGGCAGCGCCGGTCGAGCGCGAGTGGAAGGTCATCATAAGCCCCTATGTCTGGGCGACGTCGTTGAATGGTGACGCGTCAGTGTTAGGCCTTCCCGCACACGTCAACGTGCCTTTCGACGAGACGCTGAAAGACCTCAACATCGCGATCATGGGCAAGGCCGAGATCACCAACGGGCTTTTCGGCGCCTATTTCGACGGCCAATACGCCAAGGTCTCGACGGATAAGCCGATCCACTCGATCGACATCGGGGTCGGCATGACCTCGACCGTGCTCAGCGCCGGTGCCTACTACCGCATCTATGAGGCGGCCCTTGGCGGCGACACCGTGTTCGGCACGCAGCGGACGTTTGCCATTGAACCGACAATCGGCGCGCGCTGGACCCGATTGAGCACCGAACTCAAAGGTGCCGGGCACCACATTTCCGCCAGGGAAAGCTGGACCGACCCGTTTGTCGGCGCCAGGGTCAATTACGATCTGACGGACCGATGGAACTTCGCGGCGGAAGGCGATGTCGGCGGCTTTGGCGTCGGTTCGCAGCTGAGCCTGAACGGCCAAGCCTATCTTGGGTACCGCACCTCCATCTTCGGCCACAACAGCATCGTCCGCGCGGGCTACCGCGCGCTGTACCAGGACTACGAGAACAATGACTTCCATTGGGAAGTCACCCAGCATGGGCCGGTTTTCGGAGTGTCAATGCAGTTCTGAACGGTCCGTGGGGCGATTTCCGGTCGGTCACCCTGACACCAAGCTTACGAGAGCCGGCGCCGCGCCGAAAGGTACCCTGCGGCGCTGGCTTGTCCGATCGGCGGCGGTCGTTTCGCGGCGCGTGCTGTTGTCAACGCGTCGCTCTAAACCAGATGGTGGGCAATCTAGCCGTTTGGCTTCGTCTGCCCCTTCATCTCCAGCGCCCATGCCCGCCCTTCGTCGCCACCCCATAACAGCCAGGCGACGTAGCCGGCTGACGGATTTTGCTCGTTGCCGTAGTCCTTGCCGCGCTTGTCGACTTCGTGGCGGGCGAAATAGCTGACCATGCGCTTGATGGTGTGGGGCGAAAGTTCGGAGCGGGCGACAAGCTCCTCGGCGCGGCCGACGCCGATCTCGGTGCCGCCGCGTCCGAATTTTTGCCTCAGTGCAAGGCCCTTGGCGGCGTTGTCGGCCACGATCTGCGGTGGGACGAAGTTGATGCCCGATGCCTCGCGGCGGATCTCGTCGAACGGGTCGTAAGTAATGGGCATGCGGCGATTCCTGCTGATGGGGCAGGGTAGCGGGATGGGGGCGGGTTGGGGAGGGGCGGGCGCTCATTGGCAACCCCTTCTCCCCCTGTGGGAAAAGGGGATGCTGCCTCACTTCGAGGCGTAGACCGCGCACTTGCCGGTTGTCTTCATCTTGTATGTCTTGCCGACCGAATTACAGCGCTCCAGCGCCTGCTTTTCGGCTGCCGCCTGGGATGGCGCGTTGAGGGAGTCGGCACAGTAGAAGGCCCCGACACCGCCCAGATGCGTTTGTGCGTAGGCCGAGTGGCCGGAAGCCGCGACATAGCCCTTGTAGGCGTCCTGACATGGGCCTTTTGTCCAGGCAAACTGCACGGCATAGCGCTTCTTGCCTTCCTGGCCGGCCAGCGAGCCCTTGTCCTTGGCTATTGCCGCGCCCGGCAAGGCCGCAATCAGCATTCCCGCCAGCATCGTTAGAAATGCCGGCCGCGTGGATTTCAGCTTCATTCCCCAAATCTCCCCCAATTGATGTGACAGAATTATCTGCAATCTATGCGGGTGAAAAGGTGGGGCAGAAGAAAATCACATGGCTTCGTTAAAGGAAGACGATGCTATTTTAGCAGGTGCTTTAGTATAGATGGTAGCGGTTGCAATCGGCGTGGTGGAGGCTCGGCAGTATTTGTTGCCCCAAGGCTATTTTCACCCGCGTCGCATGACATGCGGGAGGGGCGGGGAGACGTCGGAGGCGTGGCGAGAGAGGCTGGCGCTGCCCCTCATCTGCCTGCAGGCGTTCGATACATGAAAAGCCAAGCAGTTGGCTTTTCATCCGCTACGCGGACCGCAGCTCACCTCCCCGTAAACGGGGAGAAGAGAGCTGTGGCGACGTCTTGCTTACTTGAAATAGTCCTGCAGCGGACGCACTTCGAGCGAGCCGGCCTTGAGGGCTGCGATGGCTTCGGCAACTGCTGCCGCACCCGACAGGGTGGTGTAGTAGGGCACCTTCTGCATCAGCGTGGCGCGGCGGATCGACTTTGAGTCCGACACTGCCTTTTGGCCATCTGTCGTGTTGAAGACGATCTGGATCTGGCGGTTGCGGATGGCGTCTTCGATATGCGGACGGCCTTCGAGCACCTTGTTGATCTTTTCAGCCGGCACGCCGTTTTCGATCAGGAAGCGGGCTGTTCCCGATGTCGCAAGCACCTTGAAGCCGAGGCCGGACAGGCGCTGGACAGCACCCAGGATACCGGCCTTGTCTTCGTCGCGGACCGAGACGAACAAGGTGCCCGAACGCGGCAGGTCGACGCCAGCACCCAGCTGGGCCTTGGCGAAGGCGAGCGCAAAGTCGCGGTCGAGGCCCATGACCTCGCCGGTCGACTTCATTTCGGGTCCAAGCAGCGTATCGACGCCGGTGAAGCGGGCAAACGGGAACACCGCTTCCTTGACCGCGATGTGGCCGGGATTGCGCGGGTCCGGCTTGGCGCCGTAATGGGCGAAGGCATCGTCGAGCGTTTCACCCGCCATGATGCGCGCGGCGATCTTGGCGATCGGCTTGCCGACGGTCTTGGCAACGAAGGGCACGGTGCGGCTGGCGCGCGGGTTGACTTCCAGCACGTAGATGGTGCCGTCCTTGATGGCGTATTGCACGTTCATCAGGCCGCCGACATTGAGCGCGCGCGCCATGGCCGAGGTCTGGCGCTCGAGTTCGTCTACGAGTTCGGTGGGGAGCGAATGCACCGGCAGCGAGCAGGCACTGTCGCCCGAATGGATGCCGGCTTCCTCGATGTGCTCCATGATGCCGGAGACGAAGGTGTTGGTGCCGTCGCACAGGCAGTCGACGTCGACCTCGATGGCGCCCGAGAGATAGGTGTCGAACAAAAGCGGGTTCTTGCCGAGCAAGGTGTTGATCTGGCCGGTCTTGTCGTTGGGGTATTTCTGCTTGATGTCTTCGGGAACCAGGCCCGGCACGGTGTCGAGCAGGTAGGTTTGCAGCATGCCTTCCGAATGGATGATCTGCATGGCGCGGCCGCCCAGCACATAGGACGGGCGCACGACCAGCGGGAAGCCAAGTTCGCCGGCAACGGTGCGGGCCTGCTCGACCGAATAGGCGATGCCGTTCTTGGGCTGGGTCAGGTCGAGCTTCTTGAGCAGCTTCTGGAAGCGGTCGCGGTCCTCGGCGAGGTCGATCATGTCGGGCGAAGTGCCGAGGATCGGGATGCCGGCCTTTTCGAGTGCCTCGGCGAGTTTGAGCGGGGTCTGGCCGCCGAACTGGACGATGACGCCGTGCAGCGTGCCCTTGGCCTGTTCGGCGCGCAGGATCTCAAGCACGTCTTCCGCCGTCAGCGGCTCGAAATAGAGCCGGTCGGATGTGTCATAGTCGGTCGACACGGTCTCGGGGTTGCAGTTGACCATGATCGACTCGTAGCCGGCCTCGCGCAGCGCATAGGCGGCATGGACGCAGCAATAGTCGAAYTCGATGCCCTGGCCGATGCGGTTGGGACCGCCGCCGAGGATCACGACCTTCTTGCGGTCAGAGACCTGGGCCTCGTCGGCAAGCGCGCCCGCAAACGGCACCTCATAGGTCGAATACATGTAGGCAGTGGGCGAGGCGAAYTCGGCMGCGCAGGTGTCGATGCGCTTGWAGACCGGATGCACGCCGAGCTTCTGGCGCGTCTTCTGAACGGCTTCCGGCTCGGACTTCGTGAGCGAGGCGAGGCGGGCATCGGAGAAGCCCATCGACTTCAGCATGCGCAGATTGTCGGCATCCTGTGGCAGGCCGTGCTCACGCACACGCGCTTCCATCGCGATGATGGCGGCGATCTGTTCGAGGAACCACGGGTCGATCTTGCACATGGCGTGCACGTCTTCGAGCGAGGTCCCCATGCGGATCGCCTGGGCGACCATGCGCAAGCGGTCGGGTGTCGGCGTGCCAAGGGCGGCGTGCACGGCGTTGCGGTCGTCGCCATTGTCGCCGTTCTCGCCAAGGCCGGGGATTTCGATCTCGTCGAGGCCGGTGAGGCCGGTTTCAAGTCCGCGCAGCGCCTTTTGTAGCGATTCCTGGAAGGTGCGGCCGATCGCCATGACTTCGCCGACCGAC
>NZ_JBFUIP010000161.1:0-13148 GCF_056401815.1 Aminobacter sp. P4_D5
GTCCAGCACTCATTCGAAGAGGCGCCGACCTTCCCATTCTCCTTATCCTTGCTGGGGTCATTGGGGGTTTGATTGCGTTTGGCCTTTTGGGAATTTTCATCGGCCCCACTGTCCTTGCTGTGACCTACACATTGTTGAATGCGTGGATGGCTGAGGGCGACTAGTCATGGCCCAGACGATCGCCGCCAGGACTGGCCTGAGCACCAGGAGGCTAGCGACAATAAAGCCGCCAATGAACAGTACCGCCAGCGTCACTCAGGCAAGATTTTGACGCGGACCGGCCATCCTGCTTGGGCCTTCTATGTCCAACTTCTGCCCCTCCCAATTGTTCGCCTCCTGGCATCCATTTGCTAAATCTGCGGCGGCAGAAGGTACAGCGTTATGGCGAATACCAGGTAGACCATCAAAGTAAACACTCCCACGAACCACGCCGAACGTCCGGTGCTTGTCATCAAAAAAGCCGTCATCGTCGAAACGAAAACCATGATCACCGCGCCTGGCCAGAACCACAGATCCATCGGCGTAGGGCCGATGACATAGCTCAGCAGGACCAGAACCGGCGCAACGAACAGTGCTATCTGGGATGCGCTTCCAAGTGCGATACCCACGCTCAAATCCAGCCGGTTCTTGCGGGCGCCGGAAAAGGCCGAGGCCATCTCTGCGGCGCCTCCGACCAGCGCGACGACGATGAAGCCGACGAATGCGGGAGTCATGCCGAACGTAACCGCCGCTTCCTGCACCGACTCGACGAAAATCTCGCTCACCAGTGCCACCAGCACGGTCACGCCGGCCAGGACAGCAAGCGCCAGTCGCACTGGCCATATCTCGTCACCCGCCTCGTGGTGGGATGCGCTTCCGAAAAATTCGCGATGTGTCTTGAGCGAGAATAGCAGACCCAGCGCATAGGTGCCGATCAGCAGTACTGAAAGCCCAACGCTCAATTGATGGGTAAAGGCCGATGTAGAGACAGACTCGGCATCGAGAATTGCGGACGGTGTCATGATCGCGATCGTTGCCAGAAACAGCAGACATGTTTGCAGCCGCGCGCTGTCTCGATTGAATTCCTGCGTATGGTATTTGAGACCGCCAAGCAGAAACGACGCACCGAGCATGAACAGCGTATTGGTGACGATAGCTCCAGCAATCGACGCCTTCACCAATGTGTACTGGCCGGCACGAAGGGCGGCCAATGCGATGACCAGTTCCGTCAGGTTCCCGAGCGTGGCGTTGAGAAGCCCCCCAACGGTATCGCCTGTCTTGGCTGCCACAGACTCTGTTGCGGAACTCAGCAGCGTGGCCAGCGGCACGATCGCCAGGACGGAAAGCACAAAAAGCAGCGTGTGCGCTTCGGGCTCAAGCTGCTGTGCGATGAACACCACCGGCACGAAGGCCAACAGCCAGAGAATTGGATTGCGGCGGATTTCTTTGAGCAAAAGAAGCATAGCTAAGGTCGTCTTCCTTTTCCTGGCCCAGAACTTCTGTCCATGCCTGCAATCGGCAAGATGCCTTCCGACCAGTCAGTTCCGCAGCATCGCTCTCCTGACCGTCGGTAGTTGGCATCCTGTCGCCGGGTGAACCTATTTCTTTTCGGGATCCTCGGTCTCCGTCGCTCGCAGCGCCTGGACACTGACAGCCGCAACAAGCCCCGTCAGTATGATGCCAGAAAAACCAATCAACACCGCCAGAATCCGCGTCATGAAATGTTGTGGCGCAAAATCCCCGTAGCCAATGGTAAGGCCGGTCACAAAGGTGAAATAAAGAGATTCATCCACACTCCAGCCTTCTATACTTCCTATGATGAGGCCTACCGCAACCATGGCCAGAAGAACCCCTGATATTATCGGCCATAAAACATACAGCTGCCTTAGGAGCGCAACAAAGAAGATGCGCCTTATTTGCCTCGACTGGAGTTTGACGGGTGATTCTTCAGGCATCGACTTATCCCTCTCGCACCTGACCCAACGACGGATATCAGCCGGCCATTACCCCCACGATCACCGTTCCCCATGTCGTGAGCAGGATGTGGCCGATTGGAACCGCCGGCGTGTAACCGAGCACGGCGACCGGACTGCCGGACCGGTCCTGGACGGCTGCCATGCCGGCCGTCATGGTCTGCGCCCCCGCCAGTCCCCCCAGCAGCAGTATGGGGTTCATGCGAAGCAGGTAGCGGCCAACGTAAAGCCCCACGATCATGGGCACTAAGGTGACGATCATTCCACCGAACAGAAGACCTATGCCCGCTTCGGCGATGGCAGACATGAACACAGGTCCGGCATGAAGACCGGTCATTGCGACGAAGGCTGCAAGGCCGAGCGCGGTCATCAGTGAAACGGCCGCATCCGGTATCCGACCGAAGAGGGGGTGACGCGTGCGCAGATGCCCCACCACCAAACCCGCCAGCAGCGTGCCCACGCTGGTACTCAACGAAATCCGCATGCCCGCGATGGGAACGGTGACGAGAACGCCGACAAGTCCACCAAGGAATATCGCAAGGCCAAGAACGAAGAAGTCGGTCGCTGACGTTGGTGCGACGACGACTCCAACGCGCTCAGCGGCACGTGATACGGCCGCTTCTGGGCCTACCAGCCGCACGATGTCGCCACGTTCGACCCCGATCCCGGGCGCGAAAGGGATGTCCTGCCCTCCACGCGTAATGCTGCGGAGATAGACGCTCCTTGCCCAGCTCTCCTTCGACACATCCTCGATGCTACGGCCTGCAAGGTCCGGGCGTGTCACCAGCACGTCTGCGATCGAGACCGGGACATCGAGGAGCTCAGGATCCTCAACCTCGTCGGCGCGCTGCTCTAGCACGTCCACCAGCGTCTCTCGTCGACCCGACACTGCAACGACGTCGCCGGTCTCGATCACAAGCTGTGGGGTCGACTCCATGATCTCGCCTCCCCGCCGTAAGCGCTGGACGAAAAGCCGATGCTCTGGAAATTTTTCCTCGGCGGCCTTCACTGACAGGCCGACGATTGGCGCATGCGCCGCGATCCGATAGGCGCGCAACTCAAATCTGTGCCAGGCTGACGAAACACCAGCCGCAACGCGCTTGATGCCAAGTTCCTTCTCCAGCTTGAGTGCCTCGGCAGTCAGGTCGATGCCGAGCAGCTTTGGCCCGGCGACACTGCAGAACAAGATGACGCCAACCGCACCGAATATGTAGCACACCGCGTCTGCTACAGCGATGTGTGCCACAAACCGGGCACGGTCTGCCTCAGGCAGAGGGAGCGCGTTGATGGCCTCGGTCGCCGTGCCCATCGCCGGGCTCTCGGTGAGCGCGCCCGAGAGGAGCCCCGCCGAGAAACCCGGGTCGAGGCCGAGCGTCTTGGCAACGGCGATGGCGGTGAGGAGCCCTGTCACGCACACGACCACGGCGAGCACCACCGGCTTTACCCCGTCGCGCTTCAAGGCCTGCAGGAACTGTGGCCCGACCGAGTAGCCGATGCCAAAGAGGAAGAGCAGGAAGAGGAAAGACTTCGCCGTACTCGAAACCGGCACTTCGGCGAACTGCCCGATCAGGATGCCCGCAAAGAGGGAGCCGGTAACCGGCCCCAGGCTGAAACCTCCAAATTTTATGCCGCCGATCAGGTAGCCGATGCTGATCGCAGCGAACACGGCGAGCTCGGGATACTTGACAAGGAAATGTTCGAACCAAGCCATGATCAAACTTGCTCCCGCCTTCCCGAGCCCAAGCTACCGCGCATGCACCATTGCACAGCGCGGCTTGGGCAGTACCCGCTTCAGCGCTTCGACTTGGCTGCGACGGCTTCTGGTTTCACCAGTTTCAGTCCTCTCGCCTTCTCRTAGCCGTGGATYTCCTTCACATCGAGCTTKCGCATGAAGTCGATCGTCTCYTGYGTSAKCACCTGKCCCGGCACCATGATCGGGAAGCCCGGCGGGTAGGGAATGACGAAGTTGGCCGACACCATCTCCGGCCCCTCGCGCAGCCGCTTGTCGCACTCGGCGCCGGCGAGCGGCACATATTCGCAAACGGAGGCGTCATAGGCGTTGAAGAAGGCGGAGCGAATGTCGCCCTCCGGCGTGTCCCGCCCGGCGTCGCTGCGATACATCTCGTGGAAATGGCTGAAATTGGGAAGGTCGGGCACGTCGGTCATCAGCGACTTCACCCGCGCCGCAAAGGCCGCGCGTTCTCCCTCCCCGCCGTCCGCAAGACGCTTTTCGATGCCATGGCAGATCTCGACCAGSACGCGGATGAGRTGSGCGATGTCGCTTCKKGTGTTGTTGATGTTSGACTGCAGCAGCACGCTGTTGCGCGASGTYTTGTTSAGCTGGATGTCATACTCGTTCGCCAGCAGGCCCTTGAACTGGGTTCCGTCAAAACCGGCGGTTCCGCAGACCAAAGTCATGCGGGTGGGATCGAGGTAGAATTCGTCTTCTCGCATCGCCTTGACCGCAGTGGCCCAGGTCGAGCCCGGCGCGAGATAATCCTTGAAGCCGGACTGGCGGTACTGTGCCGGGATCATTTCGTCGGCGCCGAGCACGCGGAAGTATTTCGAGATCAGCGGGTGTTCGTTCACCGCGCGACGGATCTTGAGCCCGATCTCGATAGCATTCATTACCAACCCATAACCCTCSAGCTCCATCTGCCGCCGYGCGACGTCGAGGCTGGCGATSAGCTGYTGGTTSGGGCTGGTCGAGGCATGGGTAAAGACTGCCTCGTGGAACTGAGCTTCCACCGTGTGAAAATCCACGTCCTTGACCAGAAGCATGGAACCCTGGCGGATGGCGGACATCGACTTGTGCGTGGAATTGGTCTGGTAGACACGAAGCCGCACTAGCCGCGGATCGGGGATCAGACGCGTTGCTAGCAGCTTCTCGTCAGAGGGTTTGTCGCCGAGTTCCGCCTGCTGCTTTTCATATGCATCGACGGACGCCGGATCCCGCAGCCAWTCCTCGAGRTCSGCSGCMGCCCCCATGGCCGTGCGCGGRCGCAGGAASGGCGAGAAGCGSGCRAACCCGGACCAKGCCTCGTCCCAGAGRAAGATGAGGTCCGGCTTGAKGGCGAGGCATTCCTCCATMACGCGGCGMACRTTGTACATRTGYCCRTCGAAGGTGCAGTTGGTSAGRTCMAGCAKYTTCAGCCGGTYCAGMCGKCCCTCSGCYYKCARYGCCAGCAKCGCCYKCTTGAYGGTGGCGAGCGGYACCGCGCCGTACATCGARWATTCCGTCATCGGGAAGGCTTCGACGTAGTAGGGCTGCGCGCCGGTGAGGACCATGCCGTAGTGGTGCGACTTGTGGCAATTGCGGTCCACCACTGCGATGTCGCCGGGTGCAAGCAATGCTTGCACTGCCATCTTGTTGGAGGTGGAGGTGCCGTTCGTGACGAAAAATACATGGTCGGCGCCAAAAGCCCGCGCGGCCATTTCCTGCGAGCGCTTGATGGTTCCGGTGGGCTCCAGCAGGCTGTCGAGGCCACCCGTYGTSGCGCTGCTYTCGGCCARRAASAGGTTGAGGCCGTAGAATTCGCCCATGTCGCGRATCCAGTCCGACTTGAAGACCGACTTGCCSCGSGCGATGGGCARCGCRTGGAATGTSCCGATSGGYCGSCGYGCGTATTTCTTSAGRTTGTCGAAGAAAGGCGTYTCGWAGCGGKCCTGCACGCCCTCCAGTATGGCGAGATGCATCTCCAGCGGCTCCTCTACCGCGTAGAAGATGCGCCGAACGGCATCCGCCGCCGGGTCTCCGGCAATCTGCTCTACCTGCCGGTCAGACAGCAGGTAGATGTCGAGTTCCGGTCTGATCCGCTTTAGTGCGCGCGAAAGGCGGAGCGCCGACATATCGGGTCCTTCGGACTCTCCCAGGGGATCCAATACGGAGCGCAGGACTGGCGCGTCACGGCGAGAACGGTAGGGGAAACCCTCGGCAAGGACGACCGAAATGATGTCGGGGTTCAAAGCAGCGGCGACCAGCGCATCTTCGAAGGAGCYGGCCATGACAGGCTCGTAAATGAATGAATCCTCCGGTCGGCGCAGCCTGCGCAACTCAGCTGCGAATGCGGGCCAACGAGCAGCTGGCTGGCTGTTGACGAAAAGCACTTCGAAATAGGGCCGGCGTCCACCGGCTTCGCCCGTTGCGGGTGGCAAAATGTCGGCCACCTCGCCCGACGACATCTCATCATGGACGTCCCACTCGCCCGGACGGCCGCGATAGGCACGCGTCAGAAGCCCGTTGGAGATACGCCGCGCGAGTTTCGCCGCTCCGCCTGCATCATTGGTGGCAATGCGCTCGCTCAAAGCTGCGAGCAACCGCGCACCCGGATAGGCGTGGCACTCTTCGACTGCCTCCATCTCGGCGATCGCCGCCTCCAGCGCTGCCCGCTCGCCATGTCCGGCGGCCCAGGCGTCCGCCAGTGTCGTGATCTCGCGCCAGTTGTCGGCACGTGCCGAATGTATGAGGAGGAACTGATCGATACGTGCTGTCTTGCGTGGCATCGCGTGCTCCCAATATTGGTTCTGATTTGAACTCCTGCCGCAGCCAACCGGCCGTCATCTCGCCATTTCGACGCGGCTACACTTTCGACGTCCATTGAACCTGGACAGTTCCACCTCTTGCAGGTCGTGGGCCGGCCATCCGAAGACGGCCGACCAAGGCGCCGGACCTAAGTCATCAGCATCACGAGGACCATGCCCCAGATGGTCAGCAGGGTGTTTCCGACGGCATAGGTAACTGTGTAGCCGAGCCCAGGGATCTGGCTCTTGGCGCGGTCGTTGATCATGCCAAGCGATGCCGTCGTCGTGCGTGCGCCCGAGCAGCACCCCAACAGAATGGCGGGGTGGAACTTGAACACGTATTTCCCGACATACATCGCCAGTATGAGCGGCACGGTCGTTGCGAAAATACCCCAGAGGAACAGGCTGAAGCCGAGCTGCTGCAGGCCCGCAACGAAGCCCGGTCCCGACGAGATGCCGACCACGGCGATGAACACGTTGAGGCCGACCGAATTCATGAACCAGACGGTCGACGACGGGATCCGTCCGAATGTCGGATGTACGGAGCGTAGCCAGCCGAAGAAGAGGCCCGAGATCAGTGCGCCGCCCGACGTGGACAGCGTCAGCGGCACATCGCCGATCTTGTAGACGATGGCACCGATCAAGGCGCCGATTGCAATAGCCGCGCCGATGAAAGCCACGTCGGCCACATCGGTTGGACGGTCTGCGACGCCAAGCGCCTTGGCTGCCGCCGCGGTGTCCTGGCTGCGCCCGACAATGGTGAGAATATCGCCCCGGTGGATCTTGGTGTTCGGCAAGATCGGAATCTCGGTTGCCGTAGCTCCACGGGCGATCCGCCGTAGAAACACGCCGCGCGCCGCCGGCAATTGCGCCAGCTCAGCCAGTGTCTTGCCGTTGGCGGACTTCTGGGTCACCAGCACGTCCACGCCCTCGATCGGCACTGCCAGCAAATCGCGGTCATCAACCTCTTCGGCGGCCTGGCCAATCAGGTCCACGAGCACTTCGCGCCGACCAGCCACCGCGACAATGTCTCCGGCCTGGACCACGGTATCGGCCGTGGCATCCTCGATCTTTCCGCCGCGGCGGATACGTTCGATAAACACGCGCTGGTCGGGGATCAGGGACTCGGCGTCATGGACCGTCTTGCCAACGATCTTTCCACCTTCACGGACCCGATATGCGCGCAGTTCGTAATGATGCCAGGCAGTGCCGGCACCGCCCACGTCGTTCTTGCCGCCATGCTCGGCTTCATAGCGCTTGCATTCGGCCTCCAGATCGATGCCCAGCAAGGCCGGGCCTAGCAAGGCCAACACGATGGCCGATCCGACCGTGCCGAAAATATAGGTGACGGCATAAGCGACAGGCATCGCATCGAGCAGCCGCTTGGTCTCGTCCGGCGGCAGCGCCAGGCGATTGATCGCATCCGTCGCCAGGCCCATCGATGCCGAAATGGTCTGCGAACCGGCGTAGAGGCCTACAGCGGATCCGACGTCATAGCCGGCCAACTTGGCCGCAAGCAACGGCGCGCCGAGGCAGAACACGCACACAACCACCGCAAACAGTGCCTGCGGGATGCCATCCCTGGCGATACCACGCACGAACTGCGGCCCCACGCCGTAGCCGATCGCAAACAGGAACATCAGAAAGAAGGTCGCCTTGAGCGGAGGCGAAATCGTGATGCCGAGTTGCCCGATGATGACAGCGGCGATCAARGTTGCCGTCACCGCACCAAGGCCGAGCCCCTTGTACGTAAAAGACCCGAAATAATATCCGAGAGCCAAAGAGAGAAATATCGCGATTTCTGGGTAACTACGAAGTGTGCTCACGAACCAGTCAAACATAGTGGAATCCCCTCTATGAATCTGTACGGCCGGTCACAACTCTGCGCTGCAAGGCGCATCGCCATTGAGCCAAGATTACACCCTTGCGTCATCCTTTCAAGATGCTACCATCTCGAAGCAAAGAAGAGACATATTGATGACTTCCAAAGCATTTTCGATGCGCTGGAAGTAATCGAAGGCTTGATCTGGAATCCGACAATCTAAATCATGGACCGGGGAAGTTTTGTTAATGCCTATCGCAGTTAACCAAAACTGAAATGAAAATGAAACGTCCATCATTTCCAGATGGCGTCATTTTGGTGACTGGTTTCCGGCAGTGGACAGCACTGCCTGGGGAGTTTTACACCATAAGCGGCAACCGCTCCCTGAGCACAAACCGCTCGCTGAAGCGGCCTCAGCGGCGACTTTTACTTACGAGTCGTCGCGAGAAGCTCGCCGCTTCCAGACATCAAGCCGTGCGCGTTTTGCGCTCCGTCGTCCAAGCCCGCTTCCATCACAACGGCATCGAAATTGTGGCTGGCCTTCGCGCCAAGACGTGGCTTCGGCGTTGCCAAAAGAACCACAAACTACAATCGCACCGAACGACGGTAGCTACCAGGCAATCTTTGATTTTGGCGGGGTCCTGCAATGCGGCGGTGCCGCGGATTGAAACGTATCGGAGATAGGGGATGATGCGAACTCAACGACAGACGCTGGTGGCGGCAATGGCCTTCCCGCTCATGTCGCTGGCAATGGCCATGCCGGCCGCTGCAGCAGACACAGCGGCAGCCAAGGCAGCCGATACCGGCAAGTCCACCCTGATACCCAAGCTGCGTGTTGGCGACGACAACAGCTATCTCGAGCTTTACGGGCAGATCAACAAGGGCCTGCTGGTATTCGGCGACGGCGGATCGACCTTGGGTTATGGTCCGGTCGACAACGGCAATTCATCCTCGCGCATCGGACTACGGCTATACGGGGCCATCTCCGAAGGTTGGTCGCTTGGTGGCAACCTGGAATGGGAGTGGACCCCTTACTCCACCAACTCCGTGAACCAGCTCAATCGTGGCGATTTCGATTGGGATACCAATCTGCTGCGCAAGGCGGAATTTTACCTGGAGTCCAAAGAGCTCGGTAAATTGTGGCTCGGCCAGGGCAGCATGGCGTCAGACTCGTCGGCTGAAGTCGACCTCTCCGGAACGACCGTTGTCGGATATGCGCTGGTTTCCGACATGGCTGGGGGACCTTTCTTTAGACAGTCCGATGGCACGCTCACTTCTGTGCACGTCAAGGATGCGTTCACCGATTTCGACGGGGTTGGCCGCAAGCTGCGCGTTCGCTACGACACGCCGAAATTCCTTGGCGGTTTCAGTCTGGCGACTTCGGTAGGACAGCAGGTGGTCCCCACGGATACCGACGTCACAGTGTGGGACATTGCCGCGCGATACGACAACACCATTGAAGACTACAAAGTCTCGAGCGCCATCGCCTTCTCCAGGCCCGGCGACGACCAAAATCTGTTCGATGGGTCGGTTTCGATTCTGCATGAACCGACGGGGTTGAGCTTGACGGTCGCCGCCGCCTATTCGGATGAGCAAAAGGTCGATGGGAAGTATGGCTACGTCAAGCTTGGCTATCAAACCGACATCTTCGAAGTCGGCAAGACCGCGTTCTCCGTCGATGCCTATTTTGGCAATGACATCGCAGCCGCTGACAGCAGCAGCACATCCTTTGGTGCCCAATTCGTCCAGAATCTGGATTATTATCAGACAGAACTCTATCTCGGCGCGCGCTCATATTCATACGATGAGGCGGCCGTAGATATCGACACCAGCTACGCCTTTCTCGCGGGAGCAAGGATGAAGTTTTAATGCCGGCGTGGACAAGCCGCCCGCGCAGGTAGCATKACGATCGTGAAGGAGGTCGCGGGGGGCTCACCCTCGTTGTTACGGAAATGAAGCAGAGCAGGCAATAATGCCCTGCTCGGTATTCTGGGAGTGATGTCATGGAAACGATTGACTACCGGGAATACGAAAAGATGAGCCCGTTCGAGATCAAGGACGGGCTCATAAAGCTAGCCAAGCTAAGCGCGCAGAAATCCGCCCATGCCCTGCTCAACGCTGGACGCGGCAATCCCAACTGGGTTGCGACCGCGCCGCGCGAGGGGTTCTTTCTGTTCGGCCAGTTTGCGCTGACCGAATGCCGCCGCACGATGGATGATCCGAAGGCGGGGCTCGCCGGCATGCCGCAGATGCGCGGGATTGCCGACCGCCTGGAGGCTTGGCTGGACAAGCACGCCGATATGCCGGGCGCTGACTTCTTGTCGAACATGGTTCGCCATGGCGTGAAGGCCCTGGGCTTCGATGCAGACGCCTTCGTTTTCGAGCTCACCGACTCGATCATCGGCGACAACTACCCTGTGCCGGACCGGATGCTCGTTCACGCCGAGCAGGTCGCTCATCGCTACCTCATGTGGGCGATGGCTGGCGATAAGCCGCCGTCCGGCAAGTTCGACCTCTACGCGGTGGAAGGCGGCACTGCCGCCATGTGCTACATCTTCAAGTCGCTGATGGCGAACCGCATTCTCAAGAAGGGCGACACCATTGCGATCGGCACGCCGATCTTCACGCCTTATATCGAGATCGCCGAGCTCGAAGATTACGCATTCAAGGCGGTGCATATCAGAGCGACGCAAGAGCATCGCTTCCAGTATTCGGACGAGGAAATCAAGAAGCTCGAAGACCCAAAGATCAAGGCTTTCTTTGTGGTCAATCCGGGCAATCCGACTTCGATGGCGATCGACGCGGCAACCATGAAGAAGCTGGTCGATTTCGTGAAAACGAAGCGCCCGGACCTCATCCTGCTCACCGATGACGTGTATGGCACCTTTGTAAACGGCTTCCGCTCGCTGATGGCGGAGCTGCCGCACAACACCATCGGCGTCTATTCCTACTCGAAGTATTTCGGTTGCACCGGCTGGCGCCTCGGCGTCATCGCACTGCACGAAAAGAACATTCTCGACGATATCATCGCCAAGCTTCCCGCCAAGGAGCTGGAGGCGCTCGACAAGCGCTACATCGCAATCACGCTCGAGCCACGCAAGCTCAAGATGATCGACAGGCTGGTGGCCGACAGTCGCGACGTGGCGCTCAATCACACCGCCGGGCTGTCGCTGCCACAGCAGGTGATGATGACCATGTTCTCCATGAGCGAGCTGATGGACACGGAGAAGGTGTACCAGAAGGCTTGCATGGAAATCTGCAATCGTCGCGTCGACAGCCTGCTCGAAGGGCTGCCGCTTGATGTTCAGCCCAATCCAAGCTTTGCGGGATACTACGGCACCCTCGATTTCGAGTTCTGGCTGCGCAAATACCAGGGCGAAGAGATGGTCCAATGGCTGAAAGAGAACGTGCATCCGCTCGACCTTGTCTATCGATTGGCCGAAGACCATTCGATCGTGCTGCTCAATGGAGGCGGATTCGACGCGCCCAACTGGAGCGTGCGCGTCTCGTTCGCGAACCTGCAGGATGACGTCTATGACGACATCGGTCGCGCCGTCCGCGCGGTCGCACGCGGCTACGTCGACAGGTTCAACGCATCGAAGAAAAAGTAGTAGCCTTATATCCCGGAGAGCTCAGCAGCGCCTTCAACGCTAACGGCTCGCCGGCGCGAAGCGCGGTTTGCTACCTCATGCAGGAGGTGCAAACCGCTACCTTCGAGCTAGAATGCATTAATTTGACGCCGTGCCCCTGGCCACGATCGCAATAGGTCTTTGTTTTGAGGGCCGACTGGTGGTCACGGAGTGTAATATGAGGATCATCCTTGCGGCATTTCTTGCCGCTGCCAGCATCGTCCCAACCGTAGCGCAGGCCGATCTCCTGGAGCGACAAACTGCACGGTACATCCGCAATGCCGGCTACACTTGTGATCGGGTCAGCGACATGCGGATCGTCAAAGGACGTTCCAACCAGTTTCAACGGGTCGTCTTGGTGACCTGCGCTGACGGTTATGGTCATGCAAGCTACGAACTGATTGTCGACGAGAATGAGAGGATCAAACAAATCAAGCGGCTCTAGGCCGACGACGACGCGAACCTTAGAGCGATTGATCCAGAACAGCCGCTTACAAGACTGAGCTTGCAGAAAGCAGCATCGCAGTTGTCGATCTAACCAAAGTAAGGACAGGCGATACGCTCCATCACGATAAGTTCGCTAGCTCCCCGGAGATTGTGAAGCTAATCGAGACGCGATTGTCGGATGGCCAGACCCTCTCTGACAGTCGGATGGGCCTTGGAGACAGGCTCGTCGCGGCGACAATCGGATGCTGCAGCGACAATTGGAGGCGCCGCAGGCATTGTAGTCGCAGCTCCATAGCCATCGTTGATCAAAACACTCGCGACAACTTAGGGTTGGACGACTTTCCGTCCGGGCTAACACCCGCCATGCGCTGCCAGTAGGACCGTCTTGGATCATCGCCGCCGAAGCGCGGCACTGTCATTCAACGTTTCTCGCCTATTTCCGACCTGCCGCGTAAAATTTCCGACAGCCTGTCAGGGGCGACAAAATCCAATCATTTCAATGCCATTGCGTCTCAGTCGAAAGTCGAGATGCGACAGTTGCGCGCGGTCGTCACTTGACAGGAAATTAACTTTGCCGGACATTCCTCAAGGKAAATTAATTTCCCGCATAGGCAAACCATTCGAAGCCGAAAACGGCCTGATGGAGGAGGAAAAATGGAAGCGACTTTAAGTCAGCAACGCGGGGACGCGACTCTCGAGCAGCGCATCGACAAGATGCATGCCCGCGATCGAGCGGGCCTTGTGGTTTTCGTTGCGGTGCTCTGGTGCACCATGTTG